>DATNEC010000506.1:0-13492 GCA_035606815.1 Pirellulales bacterium | reverse complement strand
AAAGAACGCCTGAGAGGCGTTCGACGAGCTGCTTCGATTCTTACATTTTGCACTTTGCACTTTGCATTTTCCACGACCATTCACGGCAAGCGTCCTGTCGGTTGATCTTTTGGCGGCTTTCCGCGCATGGGCCACGGGCCGGAGGCAAAAAGTCAAAATGCAAGATGAAAAACGCAAAATGCAAAGGCAGACCGCACGCCCGGCTCGTGGCGGCCCCAAATTGAGTCGCATCGAGTGTCAATTCGATGGTGCGCAAGGGTCGGATCGCCCGCTGAACCGTGCTTCCGCGGCGATTTTCCTTCCGGTATGATACTTGCTGCCATCCCCTTCGCAAGTTTTCCGGAGCGAGAAGCGGCGTTCGGAGGGTTTTGGCGGCGAAGTTTTGTCGCCGGAAGCAGCAACTAGTCAAAGGACCGAGGGATGCGCGCTCGTTTCCTGCTCGCCGCTTCGTTGACATTGGCAGCCTCGACGTCCCTCAACCGTTTGCATGCCGAAGACCGGTTGAAGATTGAGGCGGAGCGGATTTTCACGCTTGGCGCCCAGCCCTCGGCCAAGGCGGCGCATGCGGTGCAAACGCATTACCGCGGTTTGCCGGCCGCTATTCGAGATGCGGCGCCGATCCGCTATGCCTATGCCATCGTTCTCATCCGGCAGAAGCGGTTGAACGAAGCCGGAGCGGCGCTCGATGAGCTCGCCGCCTCGCGGCCCGACGACGATGCCGTCCAGCGGGCGAAAATTTGGATTCTGCTGACTTTGGGCGAGCAGGCCAAGGCGTTGGGCGCATTGGAACAATGGCAGAAGCAATGGTCTGGCGTGGCGACCGACCGCGACGAGGTTCCCGACCGAGACCCAACGAGCGACACGGAGACGGCGGAGTTTTTGGGCGCGCTCAGCGGCTTTTTCGCCGGTCCTTGGCACTCGCGGCAACACACAGACGACTTGAAAAAGCTGCGAGAAGCATTGCGGGAGCATTTCGATGGCGATGCTCAAGCGGCTTTCGACCATGGCGAGGGGCAGGTGCTTGGGCATTATTTGCGATTGCATGGCGAACTGCAGCAAGCGAGCCAAAAGGCCCGCGAGACCGCCAAGAAACGCACCGATCGGGCCCAGGCCGATCTGTCGCAAGCGGAGATGAAATTGAACGACGAAGAGCAAGCGCTGGCCGACAAGGACGCCAAACGCTCCGACGAGACGAAAGCGAAGCTCGCCGAGATCGACGGGAAGCTGGAAAAACTCGACCAGCGCCACGATACGCTTGTGCAGCAGATGGTTCCGCTCGAGCAGGCCCGAGAGGCGCTGATGATTCAGTTCTTGCCGGAGCCGCCGCCGGGATACAGGTTGTTCGAGCGCTTCCAGGGAGGCGGCGCCGCTCAAAGGCAAGCCTTTGCACGAGCCAATATCGTGAGCGGGGCCAATATTCCGCACAACGACCGCCTCCGGCGGATGCTGGCGCCGATCGTCGGTCAGTTGACTTTGTTGATGGGCCAAGCGGCCCAGGTGCAAGACGGCATCATGGAACTGGAGATGGAACGATACTCGGTCGCCGGCCGACGGCAGCAAGACTCCGCAAAGATCGCCGGAAAAAAACGAGATTTGGATCGACGCGAGACCCGGCTCAAATACGCCAGCAAGCACTTGAACACAGGCGTCGCGGGCAACACGGTGCAGGTGCGTGCGCAGACGACCCGCATGAGCTTGTTCAGCACTTATGTCGAGTTTCCGTTCGAGCGAGAAAAGCAACGAGTTCTGAGCATGTTGAAACCATAGAGGGCGCCAATTCTTTTGCCTTGCACGGGGAACCCGCATGTCAACCTCCAATGTTTCCGCCCGCATCGGACCGCCCGCATCGAACGCATGCCCGGCCCAGACTTGCCCAGCCCCTATTCGCGGCGCATCGGCCGGGACGATCCTGGCAAGAACGGTCCTGGCCGGCTTGATCCTGGCCGGAGTGATTCCGACCGCCGCTGGCGCCGACCACCCGCCGGAAAAGGCCGCCGCGCTCGTGCGGCAAGGTTTGCAAGCCGAGATCGACGGAGATTCCGCCTTGCGCAGCAAGGCGATATCCAGCGCCATCGAATTGGCGCCCGATTACGCGCCGGCGCGGTGGGGCGGCGGGTACGTCGAGCACGAAGGCCAATGGACGCCGTTCGCCGAAGCGAAGCCCGATGCAAAACAGGCGGAAGCCTTGGAACAGTACCGGCGCATCCGCGCTACGTTCGCCGATCGGGCCGATGCCCAATTGGAATTGGCCGACTGGTGTCATCGCCGCGGGCTTAAGAACCAGGAGCGGGCGCACTTGCAGCGCTCGCTCGACTTGAGCCCGAATCGGCCCGCGCTGCGAGCCCGGTTGGGCCTGACCTACGTGGACGGCGCTTGGCTCACGCCGCGTGAAGTGCGAGAGGCGAAAGAGCGCGGCCGGCGGGCGGTCGACGACCTGAAACATTGGACGCCCAGGTGCGACAAGCTGCGCGCCGCGCTCAATCGCCCGGCGCCCCGGCAACGCGAATTGGCGCTCGAACAGATTCGGGCCTTGCGAGACCCGAGTGCGATCATCGCCATGGAGACGATTCTTGCCCCGGCCGATGACGACGCGGCGGCGGCCGTCGTCGAGGCGCTGGCCGAAATGCACGCGCCCGAGGCGAGCATGGCCCTGGCCCGCCTGGCCGCCTTCAGCGACTCGCAAGATGTCGCAGAGGCCGCCACCGGCAGGCTCAAGCAGCAGCCCGCCTACAATTACCTCCCCGCCATGCTGGGCTCGCTGGTGGCGCCCGAAGGCGTACAGACCACGATCGTTTACGGTCGCAACGGCCGGCTGTTATTTCGCCAGGCGTTTCTGCACGAAGGCGCCGATCATAAGTCACTGGCCGTGTTCGATAACGCGTATCAAGGTTTTTTCGGCAACCGGCGCGAGAACAACGGCGAAACGCAACTTCAGGCCAGCGAGTTTGGCGCCGCGGTCGTCTCGCAGCGCGCTCGATTCGTCGACGCCTTGGACCGCCGGTTCGCGCGGCAGAACGAACGCATCTGCACGACGCTCCGCGATGTGACCGGCCAGCAGTTGACCGCCAATCCGATCGACTGGTGGAAGTGGTGGGACGATTACAATGAAATAGAGCGAGAGGGCGGCAAACCGATCGAAACCGCGTACGTCTTCGAAGAGACGCCAGTATTTACCCGGAGGCCATCGGATGGGCTTTTTTCGTGTCTCGTGGCCGGCACGCCGATCTGGACCGATCGAGGCGCCGTGGCCGTCGAAAAAATGCACGTTGGCGACCGCGTTTTGGCGCAAGACCCTGTTTCCGGCGAGTTGGCCTACAAACTCGTGCTGCGGACCACCGTTCGCGAAGTCAGCGAGGTCATTCGCGTGAACTTGCCCGGCGACCAGATCGTCGCCAGCGGCGGACATCCGTTTTGGGTCGCGGGCAGCGGTTGGGTACACGCCCGCCATTTGGAGCCGGGCATGCGGGTGCATGGCGTGGAAGGCGCCGTCGCGATCGACTCGGTCAAAGTCGATGACCACGCCAATCGATCGGTCTACAACCTGGTCGTCGAAGACTTCCACGACTATTTCGCCGGCAAGTCGCGGCTGCTGCTGCACGACACCACGCCGCGCGAACCGACGCGCGGACCCTTGCCGGGGCTTGAGGAAACGCCCCAGACGAAGGCCCAAGGTGCCAAGACCCAAGCGGTGCGAGCCAAGTTCTAATTGGGCGCTCCGATCGAGGCTGCTCCGATCGGCCGTTGCCGCGGATAAACTTCGCACGTTGGTCCGATTTGGTCGCGCCAGGCCCTCGCTCTGGCGGCCCGGAGCGTGTAGCATGAAGGGGCGGCCCTTTTATCGCCGCCACTTCACCGGAGACGAAAGGCCAGGATGGACGAGGCGCGCACCAGAAATTTCACCGAAAGCGGGACGGGGCTGATCGAGATTCAAGATGTCCCCCTCCATGTCCGCTGGCGGATATCGGGGGCCCAGGAATACGCCGTCGGCGCGGGTTCCGTCGTAGACGGCCGTCGAACCGGCCTCGAAGTCTCCGTCTTTTTCGATAATCTGCCCGAAGAATCGGCCGCCGTGCAGACCTTGCTGGACAAGATCGGAGCCGAACAGGCGCGCCCGCTTGAACTGAAGCTTGGGCGGACCACGAACCCAGGTCTGTACTTCAGCGAGATACGCACGGACCAGAGCGGGGCCGCGATCGGCATTATGTTCGCCAGCGCGCCCAAGCAGTGATCGCCTCCTGGCGAGCGAGGAGACGCGGATGTTGAATGATCCCCTGTTCGCCCAGGATACTCTGTTCGCCCAGGGAACTCTGTTCGCCCAGATGGCCGCGGAGACGCTCGTTTGGATCGTCGCCGTCATGCTTTGCGTGCTGGCGGCGCTGTCGTTCGGCGTGGCGGTCATCGTCTATGGCAGCCTCTGGTTTCAGGCCTATATGTCGGGCGCGCGGGTCAGCCTGTTCAGCCTGATCGGGATGAGCCTGCGGCAGGTCAACGCCCGCTTGATCGTGCAGGCGAAAATCATGGCCATGCAGGCCGGCATCGGCGCCGACCCGGTCGCCGGGATCACGACGCGCCGCCTGGAAGCCCACTATCTGGCCGGCGGCAACGTGGCGGGGGTCATCAAGGCGATCATCGCCGCGCACCGCGCCGACATCGATTTGGAATTCGATCGGGCCGCCGCCATCGACTTGGCGGGCCGCGACGTTCTGGGGGCCGTGCAGACCAGCGTCTACCCCAAAGTCATCGATTGTCCCGATCCGGCCAAGACCAAAAGCACGACGCTCAGCGCGGTGGCCAAAAACGGAGTCGAGCTCAAAATCCGCGCGCGGGTCACGGTGCGCACCAACCTGCAGCAATTGATCGGCGGGGCCACGGAAGAAACGGTCATCGCCCGCGTCGGCGAAGGCATCATCACCTCGATCGGTTCGGCCGAGAGCCACATGATCGTGATGGGCAATCCCGACCGCATTTCCAAGGCGGTGCTGGCCCGCGGGCTCGACGCCCACACGGCCTTCGAGATCGTCTCGATCGACATCGCCGATATCGAAGTCGGCCAGAACATCGGCGCCCGGCTGCAAGTCGACCAGGCCGAGGCCGACACGCGCATGGCGCAGGCCAAGGCCGAAGTCCGCTTGGCGCAGGCGGCGGCGACGAAGCAGGAGATGAAGGCCAAGGTCGCCGAGAACCGCGCTCGCGTGGTCGAGGCCGAGGCGGAGATTCCAATCGCGATGGCCGCCGCTTTCCGCGGCGGTCAACTGCGCAGTGGCCGGATGGGCTTGCCCGTCGCGGGGGTCAGAGCGCTATCTGCACCGGCGCTGCCTGGACGGGCGCTGCCTGGCCCAGCGTTACCTGGCCCAATAAGCTAGTCCGACAATGAAGGCCGCAGCGGCCAAAAAGATCAGCAGCTTTGCAATTCCCCTGCGGCGGCGGTAAACGTCGACGTCTCCGCAGCGCAGGCAACTCGTGGCGAACGGCGACATGGGTTGCCAGCAGGCGCGGCAGTGGATCAACTTCATCGACGGCGGTCCTTGTCGGCCTAAGATCCGTTGTCAGCCCGAGATGCCTGTCGGGCGCCCCGCATGTTATTTCCGCCGACGGGCGCCCATCTGCCGTTCGCGATTGGCCTTATCGCGGGCCGCCTTCTTGTCGGCCTTTTTATCGGCCTTCTTCGCGGCTTTGGCTTCGGCCTCGGTCTGCATGGGACGATAGTTGTCGGAGGGGGTCTCTGAGTTCATGGAGCGCTCTTTCGGGTAAACGGAAACCACGCCAGACGCGCATCAAACAACCCGCGTCGAACGCCGGAAGGCACAGCCAATCCACTGCCACCGGAAAAACTGCGGCCGAATAACAGATCTTCCCTGCGGACAAAACGATTTCGCAAGGTCGCCGCTCAGCGAGAAGCAATCGGGCCGGAAGCAATCAGCCCCGGCGCGTGAATCGAGGCGAACATCGCCAAGCACTTGTGCAGAATCCTACCAAGTTCTCGTAGCGAGTCAAGGCGGGGGCAAATTCCGCACGGCCCGCAAACCGCCGTCGGGGCGCTTCGCGACGATGCCCATCAGCTTCCCCTGAGGCCCGAATGCCGCCAGTTCGTCGCCAGCCGATAGCTTGGCCAGGGCCGCGGAGTCTCGTACGATGGTCAGCCCGTTGGCGATTCGCTGGGCCTCTTCCTCGCTCAGTGCGATGGCCGGCAACGATGCCAACGCGCGTGCAGCCGGCAATAGCCAGCGATCGAGGTTCTGAGGTTCGAGCCGCTCGACCGGGCAGGCGTCCCGCACGTGGAAGGCGCCGATCTCCGTGCGGACCAGCGCCGACATCACGGCCGCAGTGCCGAGCGATTCGGCCAGGTCGCGGCCCAACGAACGAACATACGTCCCCGAGCCGCAGGCAATGTCGAGCGTCAATTCTGGATAGTCGTAGTGCAGCACGTCGATGCGATGGATCGTAATCGGCCGCGGCTGCAATTCCACCTCGTGGCCGGCGCGGGCCAAATCATAAGCCCGGCGCCCCTGGACTTTGAGCGCAGAAAAGGCCGGCGGGCGCTGCATGATCTCGCCCGTCAGGCGGTCGGCCGCGCGGCGGACCGCGTCCGGCGTCGGTTGAGGCGGATCGGGCAAGAGACTGATTTCGCCTTCGACGTCTTCCGTCGGGCTGCTGCGGCCGAGCAGGAACGTGCCGGTGTAGCGCTTGGGCATTCGCTGCACGTATTCGATCAACCGCGTCGCCGCGCCGATGCAAACCACCAACACGCCGGAGGCCAGCGGATCGAGCGTGCCGGCATGGCCTGTCTTGGCCGGCCGCACCAGCCGCTTGACCACGTCGACCGCCTGCCGCGAGGTGATGCCGCTGGGCTTGTCGAGAACGATCAGTCCGTGGCAAGGTTCCGTTCGCAGTGTTTCTCCCGGCATAATCGGATCGAGCAGGTGTCCCGTGCCGCAAATGGGCAGTATTATCTTGAGTATACCGGACATCTACCCTATCGCGAGCCATCGGATGAAGACCAAGGTCGCGCTTGCCGCCGCAATCATGATTTCTTTGCCGATCGGCGTCGGCGCGGCACGCGCCATCGAGCCGTGGGCCGACCAGGCGTTGCCCGTGACCGAGGGCTTGCAGGCCTGGTACGATGCGACCCGGCTCGACGCCGCGGCGGCCGACCTGGGAAGTCCCGCGCCTCGCACTCGCGAGCACCTCGACCTTTGGCGAGACGGCAGCTGCCGGCGCCGCGATCTGAAGCAGCCGGCGCCGAATGCTCGGCCGAAGCTGCGCGCCAATCTCGCGTCGGGCGCCGGCGCGGCCGTGCGATTCGACGGCGTCGACGACTTTTTGTCGGCGACCGAACTGAACGACCGCTTCGACGGCTTCACGATCATCGTCGTCGGTTCGGCCCGCGCGAATCCTGGCGGTTTTCGTGCGTTTTTGGAATTCAACCAGGCCGGCGCGAACGATTACGTCACCGGGCTGAATCTCGATCTCGGCGCCGCCGGCGGCGATGTCTGGAGCCGCTTGAACCTTGAGGGCGCCGGTTTTGGCGGCGAGCGGAACCTGCTTGCGACGCCTCACGAATTCGGCACGTTCCACGCGATCGCCATTACTTCGCCGGAACGCGGCGACCGCGTGCGCCTGATCGCAGACGGCGCCGCCAGCAGCGAGCGGCCCCGCGGCGCCGGCACGCTGTTGATGGATGAACTGCGGCTGGGCGCCCGCTGCTATGACAATTCGGGGAGGCCTTCGACGACCAGCGGCTTTCTCGACGGCGAGATCGCCGAGGCGCTCGTCTACGATCGCGAGCTGACCGACGACGAGTTGGCCGCCGTGAATCGCTACCTGCGGCGGAAGCACGCCCCGCTGTTCGAGCTGCGCGGCTTGCCCCCCGAGCCGCCGCTCCGCATGTTGGCGCCCGGTTTCATCGTCAAGCCGCTGCCAGTTGAATTGACGAACGTCAACGACTTGGCCTATCTGCCCGACGGGCGGTTGCTGGCCTTGGGCTACGACGGCCGCATTCATCTGCTCTCCGATACCGACGGCGACGGGCTGGAAGACAAAGTCGAGCCGTTCTGGTACGAGCCGACCTTGCGGCAGCCGATCGCCATGACGCTGGCGCGCGAGGGTGTGTATGTGACCTCGCACGGAAAGATTTCGCTGTTTCCCGATGCCGACCACGACGGCCGGGCCGATCGCGAAGAGATCGTCGCCACCGGCTGGCAGCAGCCCCAGGTCAGCACGAACGGCGTCGATGCGATGGGGATCGCGCTCGACCGCGAAGGCAATTTGTTCTTTGGGCTGGGCTGCGCCGACTTCACGAACGCCTACCTGATGAAAGACGGCAAGGCGCATTACGACATCGCCAGCGAGCGCGGCACGATTCTCAAGCTCGGCCCGCAGCGCGATCGCCGCAAGATCCATTGCACCGGCATCCGCTTTCCGGTGACGCTGGCCTTCAATCGCGAGGGGGATCTGTTCTGCACCGACCAGGAAGGGGCCACCTGGCTGCCGGGCGGCAACCCGCTCGACGAACTGAACCATATTATCGCCGGGCGCCACTACGGCTTTCCGCCCCGGCACGCCGAGCATCTGCCCGACGTCGTCGACGAGCCGACCGTGCTGGCCTTCGGTCCGCAGCACCAATCGACTTGCGGGCTGGTGTTCAACGAAGCCACGGCCGAGCGCAGGTCGTTCGGCCCCGAAGAATGGGAAGGCGACGCGCTGGTGAGCGGCTTTTCTCGCGGCAAGCTGTGGCGATCGACGCTCGTGAAAACGCCGGCCGGCTACGTCGGCCGCTCGACGCTCATCGCCGCCAGCCGCATGTTGCTGCTCGAAACGGCCGTGGCGCCTGATGGTTCGCTCGCGGTGACGTGCCACGGCGGGCCGCCCGATTGGGGCGTCGGCCCGCCAGGCCCCGGCAAGCTGTTCAAGATTTTCTACGCCGATCACGCTGCCCCGCAACCGGTCGCCGCGTGGCCTGTCGGGCCGCTGGAACTTCGCGTGGCCTTCGATCGGCCCGTCGACGCCTCGCTGGTCGAAAGTTGGCGAGACGCCGAAATCGAGTACGGCGATTACGTCCGGCCGGCCGACCGGTACGAGTCTCTGCGCCCGCCCTATGCCGTGGTGCAGCAGCAATTGCAAACGCCGCGAGGCAAGCTCCGCGTGGCCGCCGCGCGATTGAGCGACGATCGCCGCACGCTAAGCTTGACTACCGACCCGCATGGACTGCGGACGAGCTATTCGCTGATGCTGCCGGGCTTGGGCAGCGCGGCCGCGGCCGATGAACTGCCGGCGATCGACCTAGGCTACGACCTTTCCGGCGCCGCGGTCGAATGGGTTTCGGCGGACGGCCGGCGGCGCTGGTCGGGCTGGCTGCCGCATCTCGATCTGGAGGTCGCGCGCCGCTTCACGCGCGGTTCGGCGCCGCATGCCGAACTTGAAAAACTGCTGGCCGAGCGCGGCCTTTTGACGATCCGCGCGCGGCTATTGCTGCCCGCGGGGGCGACGCTGTCGCTTTCGACCGACGCGGCCTGTTCGGCAAGTTGCGGCTCGGCGGCCGGGCAAACCAGCGGCGGCGCGATCGAATTGCGCCCGAACGACTGGTCTCAGGAACTGACGATTCGCCGCGCCACCGGCGAAACAAAGCAATCGCCCAGCTTGCAGGTCTCGTTCAAAACCGGCAGCGACCCGACCGAGCGGCCGCTGCCGACCGAGTCGATCTTGCTGCCTTGGGCGCCCGATCGCTTGCCCGAGCCGCCGCCTCCGGCCGCCTTGCCGGCGGAACTGGCCGGCGGCGATTGGAACCGCGGCAAGGAGATCTTTTTCGGCAAGGAGGCGAAGTGTTCGGCCTGCCACGTGCGCGGCGGCGAAGGCGGGAAGGTCGGGCCCGATCTGTCGAACCTGGTGCATCGCGACGCAGCTTCCGTGCTGCGCGACGTGACCGAGCCGAGCGCGGCGATCAATCCCGACTATGTTTCGTATACGCTGGCGCTCGAAGACGGCCGCGTGCTCACCGGCGTCGTGCGGGCCGAGGGCGCCGACAAGATCCGCGTGCTCGACGTCGACGCGAAGGAAACGATCGTTGCGACCGCCGACGTCGAAGAACTGCGGCCGAGCGCCTTGTCGCTGATGCCCAAGGGCATTGCCGAGCAACTCGGCCCGGAAAAGCTCAAACACCTGCTGACGTTTCTGCTGACCGTGGCGCCGGCGCCCGACGTGCCGCCGACCAAGATGCCCGGCGCTCCTCCGCCGCGCACGCGGGCCGAAGTCGAAAAGGCCCTGCGGGCGATCGCGGCCGAAGATCTGCCGCCCGCGAAGCCGCGGCCGATCAAGATCGTGCTGGTCGCCGGCCCCAAGGACCACGGCCCCGGCGAGCACGACTATCCTCGCTGGCAGCGCGTGTGGAGCGAATTACTCGGCAAGTCGCCGGGCGTGCAGGTCCGCACGGCGTATCAGTGGCCCGAGGAATCGCAATGGGCCTCGGCCGACCTGGTCGTGTTGTTTCACATGGACCAGGCCTACTCCGATGAGCGGCTGGCGCAGCTCGATGCCTATCTGGCTCGCGGCGGCGGGCTGGTGCTGCTGCACTCGGCCGTGATCCCGGCCAAAGAACCCGAGAAGCTCGCCGCCCGCGTCGGCCTGGCCTGGCAATGGCAGACGACGAAGTTCCGTCACGGCGACTTGGATCTGGCCCTGCCGCAGCCCGAGCACCCGATCGTCCGCGGGCTGCCGGCGATGCACTTCAAGGACGAAAGCTATTGGCCGCTCCTCGGCGACGTGAAAGCGGTCACGCTGCTCGGCACGACGGTCGAAGACGGCGCCGCCCAGCCGATGCTCTGGACGTTCGAGCCGGGCAAAGATCGGGGAAGCAAGGGCCGCGTGTTCGTTTCGATTCTCGGCCATTACAGTTGGACCTTCGACGATCCGCTGTTTCGGGTGATGTTGCTGCGCGGCATGGCATGGACGATGCGCGAGCCGCTCGGGCGGTTCAACTCGCTGGCCACCGACGGGGTCGAATTGGCGGACTAGCCGCGGTCGTGGGTTCCAGATTCCAAGTTCCAGGTTCCATTTTTCCGTCGGCCCATGGAATCTGGAACCTGAAACCTGAAACTCTCCTTCCCAACCGGGATTGAACATCCGGCGCGGTTCGGTCAAAACAACGGGCTATGGATCAACTCACTTTCGACATCGTCGTGATCGGCAGCGGCCCGGGCGGCGAAGGCGCCGCAATGCAGGCCGTCAAGCTCGGCAAAAACATCGCCGCGATCGAGCGGTTTCCGAAAATCGGCGGCGGCTGCACCCACTGGGCCACGATCCCCAGCAAGGCCCTGCGGTACGCCATCTTTCAGATGACCAACCTGGTCAACAATAAGCTGTTTCGCGACGCGGGCATTTCCGTCTCGCTGTCGTTCCCCGAACTGCGGCGCACCGCCGCCTCGGTAATCGAGAAGCAGGTCGAAATGCGGCTCGGGTTCTACGAGCGCAACAGCGTGCCGATCTTTCACGGGCAGGCCCGCTTTCGCGACGCCCATACGGTCGAGGTCTGCGACCAATACGGCGGCAAGCGCGAGCTGTCGGCCGCGGCCTTCGTGATCGCCACCGGGTCGCGCCCCTATCGCCCGCCGGACATCGATTTCGGCCATCCGCGGGTGTTCGACAGCGATACGATCCTCGGCCTGGGCTACACGCCGCGGTCGATCACCATCTACGGCGCCGGCATCGTCGGCTGCGAGTATGCCTCGATGTTCCGCAACCTGGGCGTCAAGGTGAACCTGGTCAACACGCGCGACAAGCTGCTGGAGTTTCTGGACGACGAGATCATCGACGCCTTGAGTTACCACCTCCGCGACCGCGGCGTGATCATCCGCCACGGCGAGGCTTACACCCAGGTTGAGTTGCTCGACGATGGGGCCGTGCTGCACCTGAAGTCGGGCAAGCAGCTCAAGACCGACATTCTGTTCTGGGCCGCCGGCCGCACCGGCAACTCCGAAGAGATGGGCCTGGAGGCGATCGGCATTCAGCCCAACCATCGCGGGCAACTCGAAGTCAACGAGCATTTCCAGACCTCGCAGCCGCACATCTACGCGGTGGGCGACGTGATCGGCCCGCCGGCGCTGGCCAGCGCCGCCTACACGCAGGGCCGCTACGCCGCGCAGCACCTGATCAACGGCCACTGCGACCGTGCGCTGATCAAGGACATACCGACGGGCATCTACACCAGCCCGGAGATCAGCTCGCTTGGCAAGACCGAGCGCGATCTGACGGCGGCCGGCGTGCCCTACGAAGTCGGCCAGGCGATGTTCAAAAGCCTGGCCCGCGCCCAGATCACCGGGCAGACGGTCGGCATGCTCAAGCTGCTCTTCCACCGCGAGACGCTGCAGATTTTGGGCATCCACTGTTTCGGGGCCAACGCCTCGGAGATCATCCACATCGGCCAGGCGATCATGTCTCAGCCCGGCGAGCAGAACTCGCTGAACTATTTTCTCAACTCGACGTTCAACTACCCGACGATGGCCGAAGCCTACCGCGTGGCGGCGCTGAACGGGTACAACCGATTGTTTTGAGGACGCCCCGAGTTCGGCTTGGCCAAGCAGTGCTTGCTGATTCCCTTTACGCGTCGGGCCCGCCGGGCTGCAAGTCGTATTGCCGAATCTTGTCGAATAGCTGCCGGCGGCTGATCCCAAGCGACTGGGCGGCCCGAGTGCGGTTCCAAGACGCTTGCTGCAGGGCTTCCGCAATCACCCGGCGCTCGGTCTCGGCCAGGATCTCCCTGAGCGACATCGATTCGATGGGCCGCGCGGCAGGCGCGGCGTCGCCGGGCAGGTGCCAGAGCGGCTTCAAATCGTCGATCAGAATCAACCGGCCGCGGGCCAGCGCGGCGGCGCGGGCCAGCACGTTTTGCAATTCGCGCACGTTGCCGGGCCACGGCTGGGCCGAAAGCCAGTCCATCGCCTCGGGTGACAGCGCCAACTGCGGCCAACCGTATTTGTTCGCCAGGCGGGCCACGACGTGTTCCGCCAGCAAGGGAATATCGTCGCGTCGTTCACGGAGCGGCGGCAACTCGATCGAGACGACATTCAAGCGATAGTACAGGTCTTCGCGAAATTTTTGCTCGGCGATCAGCGAACGCAAGTCGCAGTTGGTGGCCGATATCACCCGCACGTCGGCGACCACGGTCTCATTGCCGCCGACCCGCTCGAACTCCCCGGTCTGCAACACGCGCAGCAGCTTGGCTTGCAAGTCGATGTCCAGGTCGCCGATTTCGTCGAGAAAGATCGTACCGCCCTGGGCCTGCTCGAAGCGACCGATGCGGCGCGCGACCGCCCCGGTGAACGAACCTCGCTCGTGGCCGAACAATTCGCTTTCCAACAGCGTGGGACTCAAGGCGGCGGAGTTCACCTTGATCAGCGGCCGGTCGGCGCGCGGCGAGTTGCCGTGGATCGCGTTGGCGATCCGTTCCTTGCCCGTGCCGCTCTCGCCCAGGATCAACACCGGTTCGCGCGTGGTCGACAAG
>DATNEC010000492.1:0-7838 GCA_035606815.1 Pirellulales bacterium | reverse complement strand
TGGTCGCCTCGACGCTGCGGGCCTGGTCGGCATCGAGCTTGACTTCCACCTTCCAAGGCTCGGTCGGCGAGACGTTCTTCTGCAGGTAGGCCACGACGGCCTTTTGCACCCGTTCGCTGGCCCGCCCGATCGCCAGAGCCGACAAGGGCCGCGGCGCGGGCGCCCCCGCAAGGCTCGGCGCCTCGGCGCCGCGGATTTCCAGCCGGCTGGCGCCCGAAAGCCGGTGCTGCGACAAGTTCAAGCCGCGTAGCGCCAGGATGTCTTGAATCTCGCGGGCCCGAACGAACCGGTGCTGCCCTTGCGCCGGCGCCGGAAACAACTCGACGGCGGCCAAGGTTTTCGACTGTTCCGGGTCGGCGGCGTGAATCTCCGCCACGTCACCCAAGCGGACCAAGGCGTGCGAGCAGCGGCACTCGTGGCGCAATTTCAACTCGGCGGCCGAGGCGCATCGCCAGTTCCCAGCAAACAAGCCCGCGACTAGCGCCAAGGCGGTAAATTTGGCCACGGATAAAACACGGATCGACCACGGATGAAATACAGAAACAATCATTCCCGCGATCAACTTCCATTTCCTTGATCCGTGTTTCATCCGTGTTTCATCCGTGGCTAAAAACATCGCATTTAAGGCGACACGGCGGCTGGGCATTTCAGAGTTCACGGTTAGAACCTCCTTAGGTTCGCGATCAGTTGCAACATCTGATCTCCGGCTTGCACGGTTTGCGAATTCAACTCGAAAGCGCGCTGCGTCTGAATCAGGTCGATCAATTCGTTCACCGGCTCGACGTTCGATTGTTCGAGACTGTTCTGCCGCAGCGTTCCCAGGCCGTTCAAGCCGGGCTGGCCGAAGATCGCCGCCCCGGAAGACAGAGTTTCCTGGTACAAGTTTTCGCCCAGGGCCAGCAGGCCCTGCGGGTTCATGAATTTGGCCAATTGCAACTGGCCGACCTGCGAGAACTGCTGCTGCCCGAACTGCTGGATCGAGACGTTGCCTTCCGCGCTGATCACGATGCCGGTAGTGTCGATGGGGATCGAAATCTGCGGCTGCACCAAGCGGCCGGTGTTCGAAGAGCCGACGACCAGCAGGCCGTTGGAGTTGATCGAGAAGTTGCCGGCGCGGGTGTACATGAAGTTGTTGGTCGACGGGTCGATCACTTGAAAGAAACCGTCGCCTTCGATCGCTACGTCGAGCTGATTATTGGTGATGTTGAAAGCGCCCTGCTCGAAAATCTTCTGGGTGCTTTGCACGCGCGAGCCGAGACCGACGGCGATGCCCGTCGGGGCGTAGTTGTTGAAGGCGTCTTGGGCGCCCGGCAGCTTGATTTGCTGATAGTACAAGTCCTCGAAATTGGCGCGGCTGCGTTTGAAGGCGGTCGTGTTGACGTTCGCCAGGTTGTCGGCGATTACGTCCATCTTCGTCTGCATGGCCTCCATGCCGGTGGCGCCGGTCCATAGCGTCTGAATGCTCATGGCAATTCTCTAGGCTTCGAAGGAGGCTAAGTTCAAGTCTTGTAGTTCGTCGGAGCAGGACAGTCAGCGTCGCACGTTTACGTGTGCAGCACGCGACTGACGAGTTCGCTGAGGATCGTGTCTTGGTTGCGGATCATGTTCACATTGGCCTCGAAGACTCGCGAGGTCTCGATCATCTCGGTCATTTCCGAAACCGTGTTGACCGTCGAACCTTCCAAGGCGCCCCCCAAGACGCGGCGCTGCTCAGGCGCCAACGGCCGCACCGGGCCGAGCGGCGAAAACAGGTTGTCGCCGACTTTCACCAGATCGCCCAGCGATTGGGGCTGCACCAGGGCCAGCCCCAGTTTGCTGCCGCCCTGTACGATCGTGCCGCTGGCATTCACCTGCCAGGGGCCGCCCTGCGGATCGATGACGATTGGCGTCCCTTCGTCGGACATCACCGGATCGCCGTCTTGCGAGAGCAGGCTGCCGGTCGGCGTGAGCGTAAAATTGCCTCCGCGAGTCAGCAAGTTTTGTTCATTGCGGCGGACGACGAAAAAGCCGGGGCCTTCGAGCGCCATGTCGGTCGGCACGAACGTGTTCTTCAGCAAGCCCTGCGAATAATCGGTGACCACGCCGGCGGTTTCGATGCCGCCGCCCAGATCGTTGAGCGAGCCGGAACCGGGCAGATCGAGTCCGCGCCCGGTTTCTTCCGCATAGCGGGCCTGGAACACGGCCAGGTCTCGCTTGAAGCCGTTCGTGTTGGCGTTGGCCAGGTTGTTGGAAATCGTCTCCATTCGCGTGCTTTGCGCCAGCGCGCCTTCGGCGGAGACATACAATCCGTAGGGCATGTTCGAACCGCTTCCTTGCTTTCGAGCCGATCGCCTCCCTGGGCGTCGGCGGCCCTTTAAGCAAGCCGCGTGCCACAGGACTGAGAAGGCGGCGCGCCGCCCGAATCCCGTGTCGCAACCTATTTGAATAACGACCTTTATGCCATTTCGTGCCAGGCCGAGGCGCTCGACGCGTTCTTCGCCCGAAACGCGTTGACACGCGGAAACTGCCGCTCGCAATCCGCAAGACTGGCCGGTTTCGGCGAGAAACTGGCGCTCGCCGAGAGTCCGATCTCCGCAGAGTTTCGACCCTACGATTTCGACGCTCGCAGAGGTAAACTGGCTCCGCGTACTCGGCGGATATCTTCGTGTTCGTTGAGGAATTGCCGTCGTGAGTTTCTCAGTCCTTTGTGAATGCGGCCGTGCCATTCCGGTGACTGAGGTGCAAGCCGGCGCCGACGTGGATTGCCGGTGCGGCCGGCGGAATGCCGTCCCATTGTTGAGCGCTCTGCGGCGCGAAGCCGGTCTCGACGCCTACAAGAAAAGTACCGCGGAACGGATCGCCGACATGGTCGCCGCGGGCGAGTTGCCTCGCGGATCGCAGTGCGCCCGCTGCGGGGCTTTCACGCCGGAGACGTTCGAATGCATTGCGGAGTGCGAGCGGCGATGGCGCAAGAGTTCAAGTACCTGGCAACCTGTCTGGATTCCGTTTGTCGGTATTTTCTGGACGCGCACGGAGCGCCGAGTGGAGGAGTTGGGACGTGAAACCAATGTCCGCATGAAGCTGCGCTTATGCGCCGATTGCCGGCCCCACAATCATTTAATCCGGG
Source organism: Pirellulales bacterium (assembly GCA_035606815.1). GTDB lineage: Bacteria > Planctomycetota > Planctomycetia > Pirellulales > JAICIG01 > JAICIG01. Next base: position 4,732 of record DATNEC010000492.1, on the reverse strand, counting down.
TGGCCTGGGTGCTGAGATGGTCAAAATGGGGAGTTGCGACGGCTGCAATCTTCGCATCAGGCTTTCGGTTCGGGCTCCTTGCGGCTGCTTTGGGGCTCTGGTTCCTCGAATTCGCATTGCGATGGCTCGATCAGCGAGGATTGAATAAGGCTTTTCGCCCAGAAGCTATTTATCAAGAACTGTTCGCCGAATTTCCGCACTGTATCATAGTCCGCGGGCAGCGACCGTCGTTATCGAGCCCATCCGCTGCCCGCGGCGGCAATTTAGATCCACATACTGCTTCCTGACGCTGTATCAATGGATGAAGGTTCCGGCCCTTGTCTACGCGACCCGCAAATGATCGCCGAGTCCCTCCGCGGCCGGTTCACCGTCGTCGAGCAAACGCTCTCGCTGGCCGGCCGGCAATACGATCTGCTGAAGCCTCGCAGCCCTGATGAGTTGATTAGCGAGGAAGACTTCGATCGCGACGAGCGGTTGCCCTACTGGGCCGACGTCTGGCCGTCGGCCTTGGCCCTCGCCGAGCGCGTGGCGGCCGAAACGGGCGCCGGCCGGCGGTTCTTGGAACTGGGTTGCGGCGCCGGCTTCGTTTGTGCGGTGGCCGCCAACGCGGGGTTCGAAGTGCTGGCCACCGACTACTACGCCGAGGCGCTTGATTTCACCTGGCTCAACGCACGCAGGAACGGCTTGCCAGGTCCTGCGACGCGCCTCGTCGATTGGCGAAGTTTCCCCGCCGACCTGGGGCGGTTCGATCTGGTGGCGGCGGCCGACGTGCTTTACGAGCGCGACTATCCGGCGCTCGTGGCGGCTGCATTTCAACGCACGTTGAAGCCGGAAGGTCTGGGTCTGCTGGCCGATCCGGGCCGCCGGGGCGCGGGGCCTTTCGCCAAAGAATGCGAGCTTCGCGGATTGACGTTGCGGCGGCTTTCGCAAGCCCCGCATTTCAACGGTTCGGTGCGGCACACGGTCGATTTATATGAGTTGCGACACAAAATGGCGTCGTAAGACGAAAACGTGGCGTGCAGCCCTCGATGTACTACGCAAGTCCCGCCTTTCTGTCGCCCCTCACGGGGCTGTGGGGTTCCGCATCCAACGACCTCCAGGGGCTTGCGCCCCTGGCTACAATCTGACGTCCCTACGGGACTAAACTAACCCGCGGACAAACTTGCAGAACCTCGCCAGCCGCGTAGCGGCGATAGAATGTAGCCAGGGGCGCGAGCCCCTGGATTGGCCTAAAACATCGTAGGCTGGGGCGAAGCCCCGCGTTTCCGGCCACTAGTGCCCCGCGACCAAAACGGTACGATGGGCCAGAAGACAAGCGTGTCGATTTGGCCGCGGTTGAAAGGGAAAATTGGATGGAATTCAGACCTCTGGGGCGGACGGGCCTCGAACTGTCGTCGCTCAGCTTCGGCGCTTCGTCGCTGGGCCAGGAATTTCGCCCGGTCGATCTCAACGAGGCGGTACGTTCGGTGCATGTCGCGCTCGACGCGGGGATGAACTTCATCGATACGTCGCCGTACTACGGGCGCGGGCTGAGCGAATGCCTGCTCGGCATCGCCTTGCGCGGCGTGCCGCGAGACCGCTATTATCTGGGCACGAAGCTGGGGCGCTACGCGCCGAAGCATTTCGACTTTTCCGCGAGGCGCGTCGCGGAGAGCGTCGACATAAGCCTGGAGCGGTTGGGCGTCGAACACCTCGACGTCATGCTCTGCCACGATATCGAGTTCGTCGAAATGGCGCAGATCGTCGAAGAGACCTTGCCGGCGTTGAGGAAGATCCAGCAGCAAGGCAAGCTGCGGTTCATCGGCGTCAGCGGCTACCCGATGAAGATGTTCCGCTGGGTGCTCGATCGCGCCGAATTGGACGTCGTGCTTTCGTACAACCACTACACGCTGCAAAACACGATGCTCGCCGATCTCGTCCCCTATCTAAAGCAGAAGGGCGTCGGGATCATGAACGCGGCGCCCTTTTCGGCCCGCTTGCTGACGAACTCGCCGCTACCCGCTTGGCACAAGGCGACGGCTGAGGTTCGCGGCATCTGCCGCCAAGCTGCCGAGCATTGCAGCGCCCGCGGAGTAGACATCGCCCAATTGGCGCTGCAATACTCGCTGGCCCATCCGGATCTGGCGACGTGCGTCGTCGGTTCGGCGAACCCCGCAAACGTGCGGAAGTGGATCGACTGGTCGCAGTCGCCGCTCGACGACCGGTTGCTCGGCGAAGTGCAGGACATTTTGCGGCCGATCCATAATTGGTTTTATATCGAGGGGCTTCCGGAGAATAACGACTCATCGGGAGTGACAACGTGAAGGCGATTTCGCTCGACGCGCCCAAGCAATTCAAACGGCTCGACGTGCCGGAGACCGGAAAGCCGGCGCCCGGCGAAGCGTTGGTTCGCGTGCATAACGTCGGCATCTGCGGCACCGATATCGGCGGGTATCTGGGCAAAATGCCCTTTTTCAGCTATCCGCGGATTCCGGGCCACGAGTTGGGCGTCGAGGTGCTCGAAGTCGCCGCCGACGTGACGAACGTCAAGCCGGGCGACCGCTGCTCGGTCGAGCCGTACATCAACTGCCAAAAATGCTATGCCTGTCTGCGAGGTCATACGAACTGCTGCGAGAAGCACCAAACATTGGGCGTCCATTGCGACGGCGGCCTGCGGCCGCGATTTCTCGTGCCGGCCAGAAAGCTGCACATCTCGCGCAAGCTCGCCTTCGAGCAGCTGGCGCTCGTCGAAACGCTGGCCATCGGCTGCCACGCCATCGACCGGGCGGCGCCGACGTCCGACGAATCGTGCCTGATCATCGGCGCCGGGCCGATCGGCCTGGCGACGCTCGAATTCGCCAAGCTCACCGGCGCCAAGATCATCATGCTCGACGTCAACGAGCAGCGATTGGAATTCTGCCGCCGCGTAATGGGCGTTCAACACACGATCCTGCTTTCCGACAAGCTGGAGCAGGAACTGCGCGAGTTGACCGACGGGCATCTGCCCGACGTGGTGATCGACGCCACCGGCAACAGCGGCTCGATGTCGGCGGCCTTCGGTCTGATAACTCATGCTGGCCGATTGGTGTTCGTAGGCATCACGACCGACGAAGTCCGTTTTCGCCATCCGGTGTTTCACAAGGCGGAGGGGACGCTGCTTTGCTCGCGCAACGCCCTGTCGAAGGACTTCGCCCGGATCATCTCGCTGATTGAGGACGGCCGACTCGACACCGGCCCCTGGATCACGCACCGCACGCAGTTCGACGAGCTGATCGACGTTTTTCCCTCGTATACGCTGCCCGAAACGGGCGTCATCAAAGCCGTCGTCGAAATCGGCGACTGACAATTCCGCCAGAGATTCATCCAACTCATGTTGACGATCCCCAAATACACGTTCGGCGTCGGCGACCGCTTCGCCCACCAGGCCCAGGCGCAATTGCGGGCCTGCATGCTCGCCGCCGAACAAGGCGCCGACGTGGCGCCTGTCTGGAACAAGTCGCATCGCGAGCATACGACTGTGGGCTCGGAGCCGGGCAGCGTGCGTGCGGCGGCCGACGCCGCGGTCCGCGCGCTGGGTTGGAAGAAACCCTACTTCGTCGATGCCGACCACATCCGCCTGGAAACGGTCGATGGTTTCATCGCCTCCAGCGATTTTTATACGATCGACGTGGCCGACTCCATCGGCCAGCCCGCGGCGACCGATGCCGTGCGGGCGTTCGTCGACAGGCATGTCGACCTGGTCGGCGAGTTGAAAATCCCCGGCATTGAGGAGCCGTTCCAAACGACACGCGGCAATGTCGAACAGATCGCCGGCAAGTATCTGCGGGCTGTACAGCAGGCCGGCGCCATCTATCGGCATATCGCCGCGGCCAAAGGCGAAGACCGCTTCATTACCGAAGTCTCGATGGACGAGACCGACAGCCCTCAGACGCCGCCCGAGTTGCTGGTGATTCTGGCGGCCATCGCGGATGAAAAAACCCCCATCCAGACGATCGCACCGAAGTTCACCGGGCGGTTCAACAAGGGGGTCGATTACGTCGGCGATCTCGCGCAGTTCGAGAAAGAATTCCGCGACGATCTGGCGGTGATCGCTTTCGCAGTCGGCAAATTCGGCTTGCCGGCGAGCCTGAAGTTGAGCGTTCACTCGGGCAGCGACAAGTTTTCGATTTACGCCCCCATTCGCCGCGCGCTGGCGCGCTTCGGCGCGGGCTTGCACATCAAGACGGCCGGCACCACGTGGCTGGAGGAAGTCATCGGGCTGGCCGAGGCCGGTGGCGACGGGCTCAAAATCGCCCAGGACATTTATGCCAAAGCTTTGGAGAAGCGCGACGCGCTGTGTGCGCCTTATGCGGCGGTGATCGATATCGACCCGGCCCGCTTGCCTTCGGCCGAGGAAGTCGCCGGCTGGACTGCCGAGCAGTTCGTCGCCGCGTTGCGGCACGATCAGAGTTGCAAGGCGTTCAACCCGCATCTGCGGCAATTGATCCACGTCGGCTACAAGATCGCCGCCCAGATGGGCGACCGCTACTTGAAGCTGCTCGAGGAATGCGAGCCGACGATCGCCAAGAATGTAGCGGGAAATCTTTACGAGCGGCATTTGAAGCCGTTGTTCGTGGGGGAGTAGAGAGGTGGGAGTAGAGAGTAGGAAAAGCATTCCAACGCGGAGCTGCGAACTGTGATTCGATCGAGCGTGACCATTAGCCTCGTACCCGAGGCGCGGGGCGGGCCTTTCGTTTTCTGGGACGATCTGGCC
>DATNEC010000450.1:0-5055 GCA_035606815.1 Pirellulales bacterium | reverse complement strand
CCGAGATATCGCTCGACTGTTCGGCCGGCACGGCGCGGGGCGCCATCTCGCTGGGATCCTTGAACATGACGACGGCTTCGCGGTCGGGTTCGGCCAACGCCGGCTTTAGCGGTCTCGATGTTTCTCGCCGCACAGCGACGGCCTCTTCCGACGGGCGCTTCGCGGCCCCCTTGGACCCGATTCTTTCGAAGAGCCGCGCCATGTAGTCGTCGATCGAGTCCTCTTCTCCGCCGTCGTCGGGCGCGCGGGCCGCCTCTTGGCTCCGCCGCCGGCGAAGTTCGAGTTCCTCCTGGGCCTGTCGTTCAGCTTCTTCGTCGCGCGAGTCTTCGTCGACATTCGGCGGCGCGGCTCGGATGCGGTCTCGGAGATCCGTGGCGCCGGCGGGGGCGTCCGTGCCGTCGGCGTCGCGCGGTCCGCTGGCGACGGCTGCTTGCGCCCGGTCCGCCAGAGCGGCTTGCTCCGATTCCCACTCGGCTTGCGTACGGGCGAGGCGCTCGCGTTCTTGGTCCAGCTCGGCTTGCTCCCGCTCGCGCTCCTCGCGCCACAAGGCCCGCTCTTCGTCGAGCGCCTGGCGCTCGTTCGCCAGCTCCGTCCATTGACGGGCGACGTTCTGCTTGGCCGCCTCTGTCTCGGCGTCGGGACCGGGCGTCAACGGGTGGCCGCCCTCCGCCGCCGATTGATGGGGGCCGGCGGCCAGCGATCGCTCGAGTTCCTGTCGTTGGGCGGCCAACTGCAGTTCGCGCTCATGCAGTTCGCTTTCCAACCTAGACCGCTCGGCGGTCAATTCGGCTTGCAATCGCGATAGTTCTTGTTCGCTCGACGCCAAGATCTGCTCGATCTCTTGCTCGCGCGCGGCCAATCGAGCGTCGGCATTCTGTTCACGCTCGAGCAGGGCGTCGCGCTCGGCGGCCAATTCGGCCTGCACTCGCGACACTTCTTGTTCACTGGCGACGAGGATTTGTTCGATCTCTTGCTCGCGAACGTCCAATCGAGCGTTGGCGTTCCGCTCGCGCTCGAGCAGGGCGTCGCGCTCGGCGGCCAAGGCTTGCCGCTCGGCTTCCGCTTCGGTGCGGCTTTGGGCCGCTTCCGCCTGCGCCGCAATGCGATCAGCCAACGCCGTTTCGCGCTCGACGGATTGCTCCTCGCGCTCCTGCTGCTCCGCTCGCCACGCCTGGCGCTGGTCCTCCAAGGCTTGCCGCTCGGCGGCCAGTTCGGCCTGTAGTCGCGAGACTTCTTGTTCGCCGGCGACGAGGATTTGTTCGACCTCTCGCTCGCGCGCCGCCAGGCGGGCTTCGAGATCCTGTTCGCGGCGGAGTTGGGCGGCCCGCTCCTCGGCCAGCGCTTGCCACTCGAGATCGATCTCCGCCCGCAAGCGGGCCGATTCCTCTTCCGATCCCGCTGAAGTCCGCAAAGCGGATTCGCGCTCGGCCCATTCCGTCTCGCGCGCCTGCCGCTCGATTTCCTCGTTCTGGCGGCGTTCGGCGAGGGCTTGCAACTCGGCTTCCAGTTCCGCTCGGCGCTCGGAAAGCTCCTGTGCCTCGGCGGCCAGGGCGGCTTCGCGGGCGGCCCGCTCGGCGTCGGAAGCGGCCCGCTCCGCCGACCAACGACTCCGTTCGGCCTCCCAGGCTTCCCGCAAACTGGCTAGCTCCGCTTCTTGGGAGGCGATCGCCGAGACCGCTTCTTGCCGCGCAAGCCGCTCGGCGTCGTGCGCGACGAGTTGCTGCTCCCAGGTGGCCCGCTCTGCGTGCAAGGCTTGCCGCTGCCGATCGAGTTCGGCGCGCTCGGTTGCGAATTCGGCTTCGCGTCGTGCGGCGAGTTGCTCCAGGTCTTGTTCGCGTTGGACGAGTTGGCTTTGGCGACTGACGGCTTCGGCGACCTGGGCGGCCCGCGAATCGGCCAGCGCCTGCCGATCGGCTTCCAACTCGGCGCGTTCGCCCTTGAGGGCCTGAGAGCCTCGGGCCATCTCCTCGTTCAAGCTTTGGCGCTGCGCCTCCCAGGCCGACTTTCGGCGTTCGTGCGACTGACGCTCGGCGGCCAACTCGGCCAGCCGATGGTCGGCGTGCTCGATCTTTTCCGTCAAACGGGTGCGAGCTTCGTCCTGAACGGTTTCCCAATCTTCGCGCTCGGTGCGGAACGCGGCGCGGTCAGCTTCCAGTTCCCGCCGCTGCGATTCCAGTTCTTCGCGGCGCGCAATCAGTTGCTGGTCCCACCGGGCGAACTCGGCCTCCCGCTGTTCGCAGCGCGCGATCCAATTCCGCTCGCGTTCGGTGTGTTCTCGCCCCAGTCGCCGCAGTTCCTCGTCATGGTTGGCGATCTCGGGCGGGGCCGGCGATTCGACGACAGTCCGCGTCGCCGCCTCGCCGGGCAGAATCTCCAACTCCAGCGGCCCGATCGAGAGCCGATCGCCGGATTCGAGATAGGCGTCGATAAAGTCTCGATCGTTCAACCGCGTATCTGGCGACCACCGCCGCACGATCGTCTTGACCGCGCCGCGCAAGATCACGCAGTGCAACGGCCGAACGCTCAGCTCATCGAGTGCCAGCGTGCAGGCTGGGTCGGAGCCAATCGTGCATTTCTGGGCCGCGAGGCGGACGACCCGTTCGCGCTTCCCCCTGCCCCGAATGCACAGCGCGAGTTCGCCAGCCGGTTGGCCCAGCAACCCCCGGCTTCCCGGGACCGCAAAAGAACTTCGCTCAGGGGTCTGCGTATCGAGGATTACCATGCGACGAAACGGGCGCCCGGAACTTTGGCGTAAGTAGGTAGCGACTAGGGCATTTAGCTTATGTTTCGGCCCTCGTCAAAAGGGCCCCCCCTTCTCGCGGGTTGCGAGGGATCGCCCAGACATCCCAAGCGGCAGTTTCTGCCCGACAAGGGACGGCAGAACCGGCAAGGTTTGCAAAAACGGCTGTATATCCTTGCCGGTAATGTCGATTATCGGATAGCGTTCGGCGGGGTCAGCCGGACGCCCGCGGAGCAAGGCGAAGACGGCTGCCGGACCACTGATCCCAAGTGTCCGTTCGGACTGAATTCGAAATGCTCTTCGAGCGGTCGGGCGGGGCCGGGCGGAGGGGGCGTAAAGCATTGGCGGACTTTGGTTTGACGCGCGACGTGCGACGCGCCCGGCGACTTGGGCGAAGGCGCGAATTTCGCCGACCTATTATGGCTGGCATGCGTACTATAGTTTGGTTGCGGCCGAGAGGCTCAAGACGGCGGAACTCCATAAGCCGCAACCACTAGGGAATTGGCAATAGGAACTGGGTTCGAGGCATTTAACGAGCGTTCGATTCATCGGCTGGTCGCGAGGGGGGGCCGAACCCTCGGCGTGGCGCGAGCATCGGACTTTTGAGGGTGACAAACATGGCACGCAAAGATGCGATTCTTCACATGCGCGAGATTCTGATCGTTCGGCGCGACGCGCTCCGCAAGGCATTGGCCGGCGATCTCAGCCTATTGCAGGAACTGCGCGAGCAGACGGCCGGCGACGTCGTCGATTTTGCGCTCGATTCGGCCCAACACGAGATCAACTCGCAACTGGCCGAGGTGGAAAGCCGCGAATTGGCCAGCATCGAAAACGCCTTGGAGCGGATGCGCAGCGGGCACTTCGGCGTCTGCGAGGGCTGTTCGATCAAAATCCCGTTGGCGAGGCTCAACGCCTTGCCCTACGCCACGCTGTGCATCGACTGCCAGCGAGACGCGGAACGCCAAGGCATCGATGCCAGTTCGGACGCCGATTGGGGTCGGATGAGCGATAGCGGCGGCGATAACGAGCCGTCGATCAACGACATCGAACTCGACGTTTCTTGATCTCGGAGCGCATCGGCGGTACAACGGCGGCATGGCTTCGCCCACGCGTGCGGCGGTGCGCACGCGCGTGGGTGGATGCCGCTCACCGGTCCTGCGGAGCCGCTTGCTGCGTCTTCGTTCCAGGAGTGCTCTGCGATGGCCCGACGACGTTGGTTTCTGCTGGCTGGCGGCTTGTTCGGCGTCGGCTTGACGCTGGGCGTGTTGCTCGAACATACCGCCCGCAGTTGGGCGCAAGACGGCTTCGCCGACGAAAGTCTGGCGGCCCAGGAACGCGACCAACTCTATGCCCAGCTCGACCGGCAGGCCGTTGAATTCGAGCGGCAATACAACGTCATCAAGACGGTCGTCAAGCTCGTCAGCCCGACCGTCGTCCACATCAAGGCCGAGAAGCTCGACCGCTCGACCGCCACTCGGCGGTATCAACGCGACAAGATCGAAGAAGCCGGTTCGGGCGTGGTGATCGACTATCAGGGCAAGTTTTACGTGCTGACCAACCGGCACGTGATCAAGGAAGCCCGGGTGCAGGACATCGAAATCGGCTTTGCCGACGGTCGCGAACTCCGGCCGCTGCGCGTCTGGGGCGACGCCGACACCGACGTGGCCGTGATGGAGATCTCGGCGCCGGGCCTGGTTGCGGCGAAGCTCGGCGACTCGGCCAAGATGGACATCGGAGACTTCGTGCTGGCCGTCGGCAGTCCCTTCGGCCTCAGCCATTCGGTAACCTACGGCATCATCAGCGCCAAGGGGCGCCGCGACCTGGAACTGGGCGACGAGGTCGCGCTGCAAGACTTCTTGCAGACCGACGCCGCCATCAACCCCGGCAACAGCGGCGGACCTTTGATCAACTTGCGAGGCGAAGTGATCGGCTTGAACACGGCCATCGCCAGCAACTCGGGCGGCAACGAAGGCATCGGCTTCAGCATCCCGATCAACGGCGTGCTACACATCGCCCGGCAATTCATCGAGCGGGGCCGCGTGGTCCGCGCCTATTTGGGCGTCCATCTCAATAACAAATTCAACACGACGACGGCCGTCAAGCTCGGCCTCTCGCGGCGCCAAGGCGCGCAGGTGACGAGCGTCACGGTCGGCGGCCCCGCGCAATCGGCCAAGCTGCAAGCCGGCGACGTCGTGCTCACGTTCGACGGCGTCCGCGTCGAAAACGACAGCCACCTGATCTACCTGGTGAGCTTGACCAACATTGGCGAAGAGGTGCCTTTGACGGTCTTCCGCAACGGGCAGATGCTGAAAATT
>DATNEC010000442.1:0-9390 GCA_035606815.1 Pirellulales bacterium | reverse complement strand
TGCTCGGGCCGCTCGCGCAGTAAAACCGCCAGGATGTACCAGGCGGGCGCCAACAATGGCACGAACCAGCGAATCGAGCAACACGCGCCCGAGTAGTTGTTCGACATCACGGCGTAGAGCAGCCACGCGCCGGCAAAAAGGCAGCTTGAAAATATTATTTCGGGCGTCTCCTTGACGCGCTTTCTCAGCAGCAAGATCGCCCCCGCCAGCGCCAGCAGCAGCGGCAAGTTGTGGTTGAAAAAACCGTGCTTGCCGAACAGCATCGCCAGCGGATACAGCAGGAACTTGCCCAGCGGTTTTTGCTTGAAGTCGCCCGTCATGTTTTCGGCGTCGAACGGCGAACTGGGCCATTGCAGATACTCGACCACGGAGTTGACCGGCTTGATCGTTCCGCCGATGTAGTAGTTCAAGCCATGATGGGCCAAGATCCAAGGCGCCGCGGCCAGCGCGAAGACGAGCACCGCCGCGAAGCGCCGCGTGCGATAAGCGACGATCGCCAGCGAGCACAGCGCCAGCACCGGCCCGACGCCCAAATCGAGCGTGTAGCCGAGTCCGGCGAGCAAGCCGATCTCCACCACGCGCTGCCAAGGCGTGCGGCCCGTGCGCCCTTCTTCGACGAACCGGGCCAAAGACAGCACTAGCGCCGACACGACGCCCAGCAGCAGGATGTGGTTGTTCACTTGCCGGGCGTATGTCGGCGCGACCGTGGCCAAGCTCAGGCTCGCGGTCAGCAGCAGTCGCGGCCGCAGCGCCAGCCGCAACACCCCGCCTAGTTGGTAAATGCACCAGACCGAAACGACGTAAGCGATGCCCGACGTGCCGACCGTCATCCAATAGCAGAACCGCCGCGGCTGCCGGCGAGCGACGATTCCGGTCGCCCCCTGGAGGGCCTTGTACATTCCGGCCATCGTCACCGCCGGCACGGGCGATTTGTCGGAATAATAGCTGCCGTTGATGAGCAGCTTGTCCTTGGTTCCTTCGCGCTGGAGCGTCGGATTGTCGTCGGGATAAGGGTTCGGTTCGACCGACTCGGGCGGCGACGGCCGCACGAAGATCGATCGGTCGATGGCCAACGTGCGGTAGTCGACCAGGCATTCGACCGTGGCAAGCCGGCTGCCGTCGTTCCATCCGCCCGCGTAATCGCGTGCGCTGGCAAGAGCAATGATCGCGGCCGACAGCAACACGACGGCGCCGGCGAGACGGTTAGACGCCTCGACCACTTCGTCGGTCTTATCAGAAATCGGGTCTTGATCGCTCATGGAATTTCCAGGGAAGAACCAAAAGTTCTCGCCTCACTTCTTTCTGCTCCGCGTGCTCCGCGCCTCCGCGGTGATCTTCTCGCACCGTAGTCGAATCTCGGCAGGCGCTGAGTTATTCCGCGGCCAAGCCGCCCAAATCATCCAGCCGATCCAACACGCGGCGCCCGCGGCCTGCAACGAGTTGAACGACGGTGCGCTGGGTTCGGCCCAAGGTCCGCCGGCCCACATCATCGCCCCCAGTCCCAAGCCCAGGGCGGAGAGGGCCGCGAATCCCACATGATACCGCGGCTCGTCGCGCAAGAGCGCCGCCAACATAAAATATCCTGCGGCCAAAAGCGGCACGAACCAGCGCACCGAGCAGCAATCGCCCGAATGGTTCACCGATAGGGCCGCATACAAGAGCCAAGTCGCGAAGCACCATCCGCCCAGCGCGGCCGCCTCAGGCCATTCGGCCGGCCGAAGCCGCCACAACACGAAGACCCCGGGCAGCAAGAGCAGCAGCGGCAGATTATGCCAGAAGAAGCCCCAGCGCGGCGAGAACAGCAAGCCAAGTGCATAAAGGATCAAATCTCGCAGCGATTCATGGCGCCAAACGCCCGTCATGTTGTCTGCGTTGAACGGACTTCCCGGCCAGTCGAAGTACTCGGGGATCGAGCCGATCGGCTTGAACGCGCCGCCGATGGCGTAGTTGATCGCATGATGGGCGGCGAGCCAAGGCAAGGCCGCAACGCCAAAGATCGCCAGCGCCGAGATGCGCCGCCGCGCGCGGTAAGCGACGATCACTGCGGCGGCCAACAGCAGCGGCGGCCCGGCGCCTTGGTCGATGGAGTATGCCAGGCCCGCCAGAGTGCCGGCGAGCGCCAGCCGTAGTCCCTTGGCACGGGCGCCTGGGCTTTCGACCGCCAGCGATTGGGCCACTTGAACGAGCGTGAAGGTCAACATGATCGCGACGCTCAGCAGCATGATATGGTCGTTGACGTGCCGCACGTACGCGATCGCCACCGTCGCCAGGGCCAGGCTAAGGGCCAATTCCAGCCGCTTCACGAGCGACAACCGCAGCAGACCGCCCAAATGGAAGGCGCCTACGATGGACGTTACATATGCGATGCCCGAGGAGCCGAGCGTCATCCAATAGCAGAACTCATCGCACCGCTCCCGCGCCGTCAGGCCGGTCATCTTTTGCCAGACGAAGTACCAACCGGCCAGCAGCACCGCGGGTACTGGCGGCTTGTGCGAATAATAGCGCCCGTCGACCAGAACCTTGTCTTTGGTCCCGCCGATGAAGGCCGCCGGATCGTCGAGCGAGTAGGGAAAGGGCTGGTCCGACTGCGGGTCGATCCGCGGCACGTCGACGAAGATCGACTTATCGATCGCCAGCGCATGATGATCGACCAGGCACTCGACCGTTGCCAGGCGGCTGCCGTCGTTCCAGCCCCCCGCATAATCGCGGGCACTGACCAGGGCGATGGCGACGGCCGCCGCCCAAACGACATAGCCGGCGATCGCCTCGGAGCCGGTTGGGGGCGAATCAATGTTCTCGACCATCAGCCCAGAATAGCTCGCCAGGGCCTGGCTTGGCCAGTTCGACGGCCGCGCTTTGCTTGCCGCGCTCCGTCAACCCCCATCTCCGTCGTGGCGGCGCGATAGGTTGTGCCAATCACCGTTATTGGTAACATACGAGAAACGCAACGAGGCTGTAGCTCAGTTGGTAGAGCAACGGACTTTTAATCCGTAGGTCTCGGGTTCGAGCCCCGACAGCCTCATTCTTCCTGCCGCTTGCTTCCGCCGCGGCTGAGACTCGGCGAAGCCCCACGCTTGCTGGGGCATCGCTTCGCTCTGCCGCCAGCCACCCCCGGCGCTGAAAGCTGCCAACCGCAATTCTAGCTGTGACAAAGCACTAGCCGGCCGCAGCCGTGTCCAGCAGCCTCAGCACATTCTTCCTGTGGACCGGCTTTCCCAAGTGCAAATCGATGCCGGCATCCTTGGATTTTCGCCGGTCTTCCCAGGTTTGGTAGGCGGTCACCGCGACGACCATTAGGGAAGAATTCTCGCGCCGCAGCAAAGGCGCAAGCTCCCAGCCGTTCATGTCCGGCAAACCAATATCCAACAGCACGACGTCGGGGCGATAGCCGGGCAAAGCCTGCTCGGCTTGAAAGCCCGTGTAGCAGATCTTGACATCATGGCCGGCCGTCGTCACCCATTGCGCAAGCATAGCGGCGGTATCGCGGTGATCTTCGATAATCAGTACGCGCAGCGTCTTCATGCTGGCCCATGAAAAAGCAAAAGCCGCGGCGGAGGGGTCCGCCGCGGCTGCCTTAGCCCGGTACGTCGCAGGGTAGTCCAAGGCGAGTGGCCTGGCAACCCAAAAACGGGCGCTTGCGGCGGCAGTGCCCGCAAATATACTGGAACCTCGCCTTTGGGGGGATCTCCATCGCATCGCTGCCGAGAACGCATTTGCGGCAGTCAGCCATTCGAAAACAGAGCATCTGCCGCGACTTCTTTCGAGGAACCGCCCCATGAGTTCGAGTCCGACCAACCGCTCTCCGCGACGACGCAGCCTGCTTGCGCGTCGCCATGTATACGATATGCTAGAAGGGCGTGACCTTCTGTCCGCAAATGTGTTGGGTTATCACAACGATTGGGCCAGCACGGGCGCCAATTTGAACGAGACGGTCCTGACGCCCTCGAACGTGAGCGCCGCGTCGTTCGGCAAGATCGCTTCGACGCCGGTCGACGGGCAGGTTTATGCGCAACCGCTCTACCTGGAGAACGTGAACACCTCGACTGGCGGCGGCCAGGGCGCTCACAACGTCGTGTTCGTGGCGACCGAACACGACAGCGTCTATGCCATCGATTCGACCAGCGGCGCGGTACTCTGGCACACGAGCTTCATCAATCCCGGCGCCGGCGTGACCTCGGTCCCTTCCGTCGACAGCGGCAGCGGTTCGCTGACTCCCGAAATCGGCGTCACGGCCACGCCGGTGATCGATCCGGCGACCGGCACGATCTACGTTTCGGCCACGACCAAGGAGATTCGCGCCGATGGGGCCCACTATCTCTACCGATTGCATGCGCTCGACGTCTCGACCGGCGTCGAAAAATTCGGCGGCCCTGCGGTGATCGGCGACACGCTGGTCAACGGTTCGAGCACGACCTACGTCAGCGGCCCGACCGTTACGGGCAGCGGCGACGACAGCGTGAATGGACAGGTGACTTTCGACGCTTTGCAGGAACTGGGACGTTGCGGGCTGACGCTCGTCGGCGGCGAAGTGTTTCTGGCCTTCGGAACGCATGCCGACAGCACGCCGGGACACGGCTGGGTGATCTCCGTCAACGCCCAGAGCATGCAAATCGCCGGCGCCATCAACATGACGCCCAATGGCTCGCTGGGCGACATCTGGGAAGCGGGCGACGCCGTGACCACCGACGGCAACGGCAGTTTCTACGTCGTCACGGGGAACGGCACGTTCGACACGACGCTCGACTCCGCCGGCCTCCCCGTCAACGCCGATTACGGCGATTCTGTCGTCAAGTTCGTCCTCGATCCGGCGAGCACCCCGGCGAACCAAAACGCCAACGGCTGGGGCCTGAAGATCGTCGATTACTTCTCGCCCTCGAACACGCAAGAACTGCAGGATCTGGATCTCGACCTGGCCTCGGGCGGCGTCGTGCTGCTGCCCGCTTCGGCCGGCACGGCGGCGCAGCCCAATTTGCTGATCCAGGGGGGCAAGCAAGGCACGCTGTACTTGATGGACCGCGACAACATGCCGGGCTTCGATCCGACGACGGACCGCGTGGTGCAAGAGTTGAGCGGGCAGATCGGGCCGGAGTTCAGCACGCCCGCCTATTTCAATGGTTCGTTGTACTACGCCGCGGTAGGCGACTTGGCCAAGGCTTTTCCCATTTCGAACGGTCATCTTGCCACAAGTCCATCTTCGAAGTCGGGACAAGCTTTCGGCTATCCTGGGGCGACTCCCAGCATCTCCGCCAATGGCGCGGCGAACGGCATCGTTTGGCTGATCGACACGGGCACGAACCAACTGCGGGCCTACGACGCCGCGAACCTCGCGCGGCAGCTTTACAACAGCGATCAGAATGGCGCCCGCGATCGGCTCGGCTCGGCCGTCAAGTTCAGCACCCCCGCGATCGCCGACGGCCACGTCTTCGTGGGCACGGCGAACAGCGTCGTGATCTACGGATTGCGAAGCGGAGGATCAGGCTCGGGCGGCGCGCCCCCCGGCGCCCCGGTTCTTTCGCAAGCCCAGAGCTATGTGGCTGCGGCGTATCAAGACATCCTGGGCCGGCCGGCCGACGTGGTTGCGTTGGCGTCGTGGAGCGCGCTGCTCAGTCAGGGTTATGCTCGCGGCACGTTCACCCAGCAGCTTGCGCACAGCGACGAGTACTATCATCGCGTGATCGAAGCCGCCTACGAACACTATCTGGGGCGTGCGTCGGATCCGGCCGGATTGGCCGCCTGGACGTTTTTGATGCGGGCTGGATTGAGCGACGAGCATTTGGAAGCGAACTTCCTCGCCTCGCCGGAATACTACCTCCACAGCGGCGGAACGAATAAAGGCTGGGTCGACGGAATGTATCAGGATCTGCTGGGACGCGGCGCCGACCCGTCGGGCGAGGCCGTATGGGTGCAGGCCCTCGCCTCGGGTGTCACGCGCGACCAGATCGCCTACAACTTCGCCGCCAGCCCCGAACGCGAGGCGATTCGCATTCGCGCCGATTACTCCCAATACCTGGGCCGCGCGGTCAGCGCCCCGGAAGTGGCCAACTGGGTCTTCGCCTTCGAGCACGGTTTCAGCAACGAGGACGTGATCGCGGGCTTCGTCGCTTCCGACGAATACTTTCGCAACCACGCGAGCGGCTGACGAATAACGCCTACTCGAATTCCCAGAACCGGCGGCCGTCTCCCGCTCTTCTCGCGAAGATGGCCAAATCGGATCGAAGATGTCGCGTGAGAAGCGGCCATCTTCGCGAAGCGATCGGATCCAAGCCGCCCACGCCCGCGCGCCGCCCCTCAATAATAGCCTGAATCTGGCTTGGCCGGGGCCGGCAGGCGGGAACGGTACTTTCACCCCCCCGATCTTCCTGACGACCCCAGCGTCAGTTTGCGGCAATAAAGCCCTTCGGCATAGCGCGTCGGCGAATTGCATTCCGAGCCGCGCAGCCGCATCAGCCCCCAAAAGAGATCCTCGGTGAACCAGGGCTTGGTCCGCTGCGTCGGAAAGCTTTCCATCAGCATGTGGATCTTGCGGCGGCAGACGCTTTCGGCCAGCGGCACGTAGACGTTCGGATGGCCAAGATCCCCTTCGTATTTGGGGATTTCATATTCCAGAATCAGGTGGTCGCGAAACGCACACCAAGTCAACTCGGCGACGAGACGATGGTCTTGGTGAGCGTCGTCGCGGCGGTGCGTGAAGATGGCGTCAGGCTCGACCTGCGATCGCAATTCGGCGAAGTACTCCTTGATCTCGCCGCCGACGTAAGGGAAATAGCTGTCGCGAAAGCCTTTGACGACGACCGTCTGACTGCGGGCGCCGGCCAGGAACCGTTGTGCGCTGAGCGCCGCTTCTTCGGCCCGCCGTCCCTCGGCCCCCAGCACGACCCAATAGACGTCGATGGCCTGGCCTTCTTCCAGCCAATTCAGCAGCGTGCCGCCGCACCCGATCTCGATATCGTCGGCGTGGGCGCCGATGCAAAGCACGGTTCGCAGGTTTTCAGCTTGCAGGCGGATCATCGCGGCCTTCGTTACTTGGCGGCCCTCAGTCGTCCCGTGCGGCGCTGCGCCTTGAGCAGCGTCTCGTCGATCGGCGACGCGCTTTCGATTGGCGACGCCGGCCGCAGCGATTCCGCCGGCGCCGGCTGCTTCCATAGCTCCCAACGCGCTTCGCCGCGGGCATACATCTCGTCGAGGTGCTGCTTCTCCTTGAACGTATCCATGCAGCTCCAGAAGCCCTCGTACTTGAAGGCCGCCAGGCGGCGCTCGACGATCAACCGCTGAAACGGTTCGTTCACCAACTCTTCGCCGTGGCGCATGTGGCTGAAGATCTCTTGGCTGAGCACGAAATTGCCGCCGTTCATCCAGACGTCGGACTGGCCGACCGCTTCGATCCTTTTCACCAGCCCGTCCTCGTCGAAGGCCACGGTATGAAAACTTTGATTGGGCCGGACCGCCACGAAGGCCGCCGCCGCCCGCTGCTCGCAATAGAAATCGATCAGTTGTGGAAGCGGCAGGTCGGTCAGGCCGTCGGTATAATTGGCCAGGAACGTCTCTTCGCCGTCGAGGTGCCGTTCGACGGCCAGCAGTCGTTGGCCGATGCTGGAGGCCGTCCCCGTATCGACGAAGGTCACCGTCCAGTCGTCGATGTCGCTGCTAATCAGGTCGACGTGCCTGCCGCCCGCCGAGAGCACGAAGTCGTTCGAGACGCACTCGTCGTACCGCAGGAAATAATCCTTGATCACGTCCCCCTTCCAACCCAGGCAGAGGATGAAGTCTTTGTGCCCGAAGTGGGCGTAGTATTTCATCACGTGCCAGAGGATCGGCCGATAGCCGATGTTGACCATCGGCTTGGGGATCGCCTCGGAAAACTCTCGCAGCCGCATGCCGTAGCCGCCGCAGAACAGCACGACTTTCATGAGTTCACCTGCTCTCGCTTCTTGGATGCTTCTCGCTTAGGCGGGGTCATTCGTACACCGTCAATTGCGGAATCGGCACGACGAACTTGCCGCCCCACTCGCGCACGTAGGCGAGCTGGGCCATGATTTCGTCTTGCAAGTTCCAAGGCAGAATCAGCACGTAGTCGGGCCGCGTCTCGGCGAGCTTATCGGGGGCGAAGATCGGAACGTGCGTGCCCGGCAGGAACTTGCCGTGCTTGTAGGGATTGCGGTCGACGGCATAGTCTAAAAAGTCGCCGCGGATGCTGCAGTAGTTCAACAGGGTGTTTCCCTTGCCGGGCGCCCCGTAGGCGGCGATCCGCAACCCCGCGCGCTTGGCGGCGATGAGGAACTCCAACAGTCGGCGCTTCGTTTCTTCGACCTGCGAGGCGAAGCGGCGATAGCCGTCGAGCCGCATCAGCCCCGCGCGGCGCTCTTGCTCCAAAAGTTGCTCGACGCGCGGCTCGACGGCGAGCGGCTCGTGAGCCGCGTGCCGGGCGAAGATCCGCAAGGAGCCGCCATGCGTCGGCAGCTCCTCCACGTCGAACACGGTCAGGCCGTGCGCCGCCAGCACCGCCCGCACGGTCATAAAGGAGAAATAGCAAAAATGCTCGTGGTACAGCGTGTCGAACTGGTTGCCTTCCATCAGCCGCAGCAGGTGCGGGAATTCGGCCGTCCAGACGCCCCCCGGCGCCAGCAGCCTGGCGACGCCCGAGACGAAATCGTTGAGATCGGGGACGTGGGCCAGCACGTTGTTCGACGCGATCAGATCGGGGCGCACCCCGTCGGCCACCAACTCTTCGGCCGTTTGCATGCCGAAGAATTTGACCACGGTCGGCACGCCCTTGGCGACGGCCGCCCGCGCCACGTTGGCCGCCGGTTCGACGCCCAGGGCCGGGATTCCGCGGGCCACGAAGTATTGCAGCAAGTAGCCGTCGTTGCTGGCGATTTCGACGACCTGGCTCCGCTCGTCGAGCGACAAACGCTCGATCATCCGCTCGACGTACCGCCGGGCGTGCGCGAGCCACGAATCGGAATACGACGAAAAGTAGGCGTATTCGCTGAAGATTTCCGCCGCGCTGACGTACTCGGGCAACTGCACCAGCCAGCAGCGCTCGCAGACGTAGGCGTGCAGCGGGTAGAACGGCTCCATCGCGTCGATCTGCTCGGCGTCGAGGTAGCTTTCGCACAGCGGCGACATGCCCAGATCGACGAACGTCTCTCTCAGCGGCGCCTGGCAGAAGCGGCAGCGATGCCGGCCGGCGACCGGCGATTCAACCGCCGAGGCGGCCAAGTCCGATTGCGGCCTGTCCGCGTGGTTCGTGTTCAATACAGCGGCTTGATTCATCTTATGAATTTCGACGGCAATAAAGGGCAATGGACGCTAACATCCAACGTCGCGCTTTTCGTAAAGGAGATAGGGGGATACGGAGGAGATGGGGAGACAACATTTATTTGGAAAATA
>DATNEC010000438.1:0-4023 GCA_035606815.1 Pirellulales bacterium | reverse complement strand
GAGGACTCGGAGGAAGAGAATTTCGAATTCGAGGACAATGTGGTGGGCGGCCGCATTCCGCGCGAGTACATCCCCTCGGTCGAGAAGGGCTTCCGCGATTCGCTCTCCAAAGGCCCCCTGGCTGGCTTCCCGATCGTCGGCGTCAAAGCCATTTTGGAAGACGGCTCGTATCACGACGTCGATAGCTCGGACATGGCTTTCCAGATCTGCGGCCGCAATTGCTTCCGCGAAACGTTCTTGAAGACCAAGCCGGTGCTGTTGGAACCGGTGATGAAGCTCGAAGTCGAAGTCCCGGCGAATTTTCAAGGCTCGGTGGCCGGCGAGCTGACCAGCCGCCGCGGGATGATCGTCTCGACCGAAATGATGGGCAATACGGCCACCATCGAGGCCGAAGTGCCTCTGGCCGAGACCTTCGGCTACTCGACCGATCTGCGCAGCATGACGCAGGGCCAAGGCACGTTCACGATGGAGTTTTCGAAGTACCGCCGCGTGCCGGCGAGCATTCAGGAAACGATCATCGCCGACAAGAAGAAGGCGGATCTGGTCGGCGCCAAGTAGGCGCTGCGGCGATCATTCTGGCGAGCCGGAGGCGTCAGCCTTCGGTTTTGCGTGCTGTGATTGGAAACGGCCGCGGCGTTTCAGCCGCGTCCGTTTTTTGCGATATCCTCGCAGGTCAGGCCGTCGGCGCCGCGCCAGCCTGTTGCCGGTAGCGGCGGGCCAACTCCACGAAGGACAGGAATTGCGCCTCGTCGCCAAAAGCGCGGCGCGGAACAAGGAAGGCTCGGACCGCGGCGATATAGAGGCAGGCGTACTCTTCATTCGTTTCGATTTTCTCCACCGCGGCCCACTTGGCCGTGGTTTCGATCAATTCGGAAGAATCGGTGATTCCCGAGGGCAAGAGCCGCAGCCTGCGAGTTCCCAGCAATGCTCGATTGCTGCCCTCGCGAAACAGATTGACGAGGGAACGCCGCATCTGCCGCCGCACGAGCGGCCGAAAAACGAACGGCAGCAAGGCGAAGGCCCCGGCGGCCGACAGGCAAAGAATGGTTGCGCCGGTATCGTTGTTCCCAATCCCTCCCAACCCGGCGAGTCCGCAGCCGGCCGCCACGACCAAAAACAAGATCGTCGAGCGGCGCCGTGCGCTCCTTGCAACCGCCGAGGTATTGTGGTGGTGCAGCGAGAACGCGATCATGTCCTCGATGTCAAGCTCGTAAACGACCTCCGAGATTTCGCCTGGGGACGGCGCGAACGGAGAGGCCCTCGGCGCCGTCGTTCCGGCGTTGTAAGGATTGATTTCGTCGGGCATGACCGGCCTGCGGGCTTGTTTCGGAAACCGGGGTCGAACTCGCCGAAGTGTACGGCCCGTCGATGCCGGCTGGCAAGTTCTCGCGCCGCGGCAAGAATCGGACTTGGCGAACGAATGCCCTTTGGGGAACGCGGGGCTGGCCCTTCGCGGCTTGCGGTTGCTCGAAAATTCGCGAATAATCAACGGGTACTTCATTTCAAGCGGATACGACGGCGAACGCTTGGGCAGCCGGCTTTCGATCGCTTGTCGCCGAGGAAGCCGAACATGCCGTCCGAATCCGCTCCGCTCGACACGCGCATCGAAATCGTCACGCCCGAGAACATCGCCTTTCAATATCGCCTCGCCGGGCCGTTCCGGCGGTTGCCCGCGTACCTGATCGATGTGCTGCTGCGAACCAGCATCCTTTTCATCGCCGTGTTTGCCATCGGCTTGATGATGGGCATCCTCGGTCAGTTCGGCCTGGGCATCGGCATGATCATGGTCGGTTGGTTCGTGCTCGATTGGTTTTACGGCGGACTGTTCGAAGCCTATTGGAACGGCCAGACGCCGGGCAAGCGGTTGATGCGCATCCGGGTCGTTTCCGATGAGGGCCAGCCGATCAACGGCGTGCAGGCCGTGCTGCGAAATTTCTTGCGCTCGGTCGATGCGATGCCCGTCGCCTTCGTGGTTCCAACCTACCTCTTGGGGTTGCTATCGGCCTCGATGAACAACCGCTTCCAGCGGCTGGGCGACCTGGCCGCCGGCACGATGGTCATCGTCGAAGAGCCGCAAAGGCATTATGGCGTCGCGCGGGTCAGCGAGCCCGAGGCGATTCGGCTAGCGGCCGATTTGCCAGCGAATCTGGCGATCAGCCGCAGCCTGGCCCGCGCCTTGTCGAGCTACGTGCAGCGGCGGCAGGCGTTTCCTTGGCGGCGGCGAGCGGAAATCGCCATGCACGTGGCCGAGCCGATGCGAGTCAAGCTGGGCCTGCCGCCCGGCACGAGCCACGATCTGTTGCTGTGCGCGTTGTATCACCGCGCGTTTATCGCCGATCGGGTGAATGAAACCGCTTCCAGCCCGTTCGCGGCGAACGCCCCCGTCGCGGCGGGGCGTTGAACCGTGGCTAATGTAATAGAGAAGGGGTAGGCTTGAACGCATGAAAGTCGCCGAACTGCTCGAATCGCGGCGCGAGAACTGGCGCGAGCTCGATCGCTATTGCATGCTCGTCGAGAGCCGGCGCGCGCGCACGCTGGGCGCCGCCGCCACGCAGCGGTTCGCGGCGCTGTATCGTGCCGCGTGCGCCGATTTGGCGCTGGCCGACTCGTATCAGTTGCCGCCGAATACGGTGCATTACCTGCACCAACTGGTCGGCCGCGCTCATAACCAACTCTATCCCAGCCGCACGTTCGAGTTGGCGGCCTGGGGCGAAGAATTGCTGTATCGGCTGCCGCAACGGCTGTTCAAGGACAATTGCCTGCGGCTGGCGTTCGTGGTGTTTTGGGGCGTTTTCCTGGCGGCCATGATCAACGCCTACCTTTCGCCAGAGCGCTTCCCCGAGCAAGTCGTCGGCAAAGAGATGCTCCAGCAAATGGAGGAAATGTACGACAAGCCGCTCCAGGGCCGCGACCCGAACCAAAGCGGGGTCATGGCCGGCTTCTACGTCCAGCACAACGCCTCGATCGGTTTGCAATGTTTCGCCGCCGGGCTGCTGTTCGGCGTGGGGGGACTGTTCATCACGATCTCGAACGCCGCGATCCTCGGGACCGTCTTCGGATACATGGCGACGCTGCCCGCGCGAGATAACTTCTTCCAGTTCGTCACGGCCCACGGCCCGTTCGAGTTGACCGCGGTGGTGCTGGGCGCCGGGGCCGGAATGCGGCTGGGCTTCGCGTTGATCGACACGCACGGTTGGTCGCGAGGCGCCTCGTTGCGCCTGGCCAGCCGCGAGGCCGTGCCGGCCGCCTGCTTCAGCGTGATCTTGTTCTGCCTGGCCGCGGTGATCGAGGCCTACATCTCACCCTCGGCGTTGCCATACGCGGTCAAGGCCGCGGTGGCGGTGTTTTCCAGCGGCGTGCTGCTGTTCTATTTCGTGATGCTCGGCTATCCGCGAGAGGGCGAGCATGCAACTGGATAAAACGCGCATCGCGATCCGCGAACGCAGCTTTCCCGACATTCTCGATCTGGCGTTGCACGTCATCCGCCGTTACGCCCCCGCGTTGGCCGTTGCGTTCGTGGCCGGCGTTTTGCCGCTGGCGCTTCTGAACCACTGGCTGCTGAGCGACTATCTGAACGACTTCGACATCGACGACGCGCCCTCGGGTTGGTATTTCTACTTTTTGCTGGTGCTGCTCATCTGGGAGACGCCGCTGGCCACCGCGCCGATCACGCTGTACCTGGGCCAGGCGCTGTTCAGCGAGCAGCCCGGCGCCGGCAGGTTGTTCAAGGACTTGCTGGCCTCCCTGCCGCAACTGATTTTGTTCCAGGTCGTGCTGCGCGGGCTGTTGAGCTGCACTCCTTTTACCTGGCCGGTGTTGTTTTTGGTTTGGCCCTACCTCAACGAGATCATCTTGCTGGAGCGCAATCCCTGGCGCAAACGCGGGCCTTACGGAACCAGCACGGCCACGCGCAGCTCGAACATGCACGCCCGCAACCGGGGCGAGTTGTTCAACCGCTGGCTCGGCGCGCTGGTGATCGGCGCCGGCTTGATCGGCGCCGTGGCGATCACGTGCTGGTATTTG
>DATNEC010000344.1:0-7035 GCA_035606815.1 Pirellulales bacterium | reverse complement strand
GCAATCATCGAGACCGCCGATGCGCTGTTCATCGCGGCGGACCACCAACTGCTGCGCGTAAACATAGTAAGGGCGCGAAAACAGCACGGCGGCGCGGTTCTCGGGCGAGATCTCGAAGCCGCTGATGATGCAATCGAAGTCGCCCTTATCGAGCCCCAGCGCCAGGCTCGTCCATTCGTACTGCACGAACTCCGCTTTCAAGGGGATCTTCAGCCGGCGGCCAATCGAATCGGCCAAGGCGTCGGCCAATTCGACTTCGAAACCGATCACGCGGGCCGGGTCTTTTGGATTGCGCAATTGAAACGGCGCGCCCCCTTCAGCATCGCCGCCCCAACGCAAGATGCCGCCGGCGAAGCGCTGTCGCAATGGTTCCTCGTCGATCTCTGCGGCGCGGGCCGTCGTCGAGAATAACAAGCACGCGATCGCGAGCCAGATTGACGAGCGACGGCCGATACGGATTCCTCTTCTCTGATCGGCGGGGCAGGTCACAGAGATCGGTTGGTCATGCACTGGCAGTACGTGGCGAACCGAAAGAAATCTCGGCACAGAGAAGAGGAACCCGTAATCGGAGCGCAGAAGTACGGCGCATTTTATAGACATAACACGCCCCCCCAACACGATGTTCGTTCGCAACCGTTCCCCCTTCACGCCGGTTGCTGCTGCGTGATGCAGTGAAACGCCCCCAAGCCCCACGATAATTCGACGGCCCGCAGCCCGCGAACGCGGCGGCCGGGAAACAACTCGGCCAGCGTTTGCAGCACGATCTGGTCGGCCGGGTCGTCGAATTGCGGCACGACGACCAGTCCGTTGGCGATGTAGAAATTCAGGTAGCAAGCCGGCAGCCGCTGCTCGCCTTGAAAGATCGGCCGCGGCATCGGCAACGTGACGATTTCCAGCGGGCGGCCTTGTTCGTCGGTCGCCGCGCGAAGTCTCTGGAGATTGTCGCGCAGCGGCCGGTAGTTGACGTCGGCGGGGTCGTCTTCCAACGCCGCGACGACGGTCCGCGGCGCCACGAAACGGGCCAACTCGTCGATGTGCCCATCGGTGTCGTCGCCGGCGATCCCCTCGCCCAGCCAGATCACGTGCCGCGCCGCCAAGTAATCGGTCAAGTATTGCTCGATTTCCGCTCGCGAAAGCTGCGGATTGCGATTGGGGTTCAGCAGGCACTGCTCGGTGGTGAGCAGCGAACCTTGCCCGTTCGGATCGACGGCGCCGCCTTCCAAAACGATGCCCGGCTCGTATCGTCGAAAGCCCAGCTCGTCGGCGATCCGCCGCGGCACTTGCTGGTCTCGATCGAAGGGCGGGTATTTGCCGCCCCAGGCGTTGTAGCCCCAATGCACCAGCGCCGGCGCCGCGCCCGGCGGCCCGGCCAAGAACGTCGGCCCGTGATCGCGCGTCCAGGCGTCGTTCGTCGGAATGTCGTGCAGCGTGACGTTCGGCAAATGGCCGACCATCCGCCGCGCCTCCGCCATGACCTGCTCGCCGCCCGCTAAAACATGCACCGGCTCGTGCTCGCAGAGCGTGCGCACCAATTCGGCCCAGATGCCGGGGATCGGCCCGAAATGCCCCGGCCAGCTATCGCGATTATGCGGCCAGCTTAGCCAAGTCGCCGCGTGCGGCTCCCACTCGGCCGGCATGCGGTAGCCGAGGTCGGCCGGTCGGAGGTCGGAAATCGGAGGTCGGAGATCGGAGGACACTGTCGTTTTTTGGCTCCTCGTCGTCGCAACAGCCCCCGTCACTTACTAATCCAAATACCGTTTCGTCAAATCTCCGTAGGCGTCGATTCGCCGATCGCGCAAAAACGGCCAGTGGGTGCGGACGACGTCGATCTGGTCGAGGTTGCACTCGACGAGCAGCGTTTCTTCGGCGTCGTGGCTGCCGCGGGCCAGCAAGTTGCCGTTGGGGTCGGAGACGAACGAGGCGCCCCAGAATTCCAACTCGCCCTCCTTGCCGACGCGATTGGCCGCCGCCACGAACACGCCGTTGGCGATCGCGTGGCTGCGCATCATCGTTTCCCAGGCCGAGTGCTGGCTGGCGCCGTATTCGGCCTTTTCGCTGGGGTGCCAGCCGATGGCCGTCGGGTAGAAGATAATCTCGGCCCCGCTCAAGGCCGTCAGCCGGGCCGCCTCGGGATACCACTGGTCCCAGCAGACGCAAACGCCTATGCGGCCGAAGCGAGTTTCGCAACTGGAAAAACCCAGATCGCCCGGCGTGAAATAGAACTTTTCGTAATACAGCGGATCGTCGGGAATGTGCATCTTGCGGTACATGCCGGCCTGGCTGCCGTCGGCGTCGAACACGACGGCCGTATTGTGATACAAGCCGGCGGCGCGCCGCTCGAAGAACGAGCCGATCACCACCACGCCGTGCCGTTCGGCCGCTGCGGCCAGGGCGTCGCTCGTCGGGCCGGGGACCGGCTCGGCCTCGCCGAAGCGGGCGTGGTCTTCGCTCTGGCAGAAATAATGCCCGGCGAACAATTCTTGCAGGCAAACGATCTGGGCGCCGGCCGCCGCCGCCTCGGCGATGCGGGCCACCGCCTTGTCCACGTTCGGCTGTTTGGCCGGCGAGCAGCTCATTTGCAGCAGCGCCAGCGTGACCTTCGCCGGGCGATTTCCGCCGCCGGAGCTGCGTCGAGTAGGATTAGAGTCGATCATGCTTTGATGGTACTCTAAGACGCCGCTTGTTCGTAGAGCAAGCGTCCCCGCTTGCTCGGCTTGGAAACCAGATGACCCGTCAACAAGTTCGCGGCCTATTCGTTACCGGCACGGGAACGGGCGTCGGCAAGACGTTCGTCGCAGCCTCGATCGCCCGCGCACTAGCCGCCGCTGGCCATCGCGTCGGCGTCTACAAGCCGGCGGCAAGCGGCTGTCGTTTGGTCGAGGGAAAGCTGCTGAGCGACGACGCCCTCGCGCTGTGGGAAGCCGCCGGCCGGCAGGGCGATCTGGAACAAGTTTGTCCTCAGCGTTTCGCCGCGCCGCTGGCGCCGCACCTGGCCGCACGGGCCGAAGGGCGCGAAATCGACGCCGAACTGCTGCGCCGCGGGCTCGATCCTTGGCTGGCATGCTCGGAGATCGTCGTCGTCGAAGGCGCCGGCGGGCTGCTCTCGCCGCTGACCGAGGAGGAGTACGTCGCCGATCTGGCCGCCGATTTCGGCTTTCCGCTGGTCGTCGTCGCGGCGAACGTGTTGGGAACCATCCATCAGACGCTCGCCGCGCTGGTCGCCGCCGCGACCTTTCGCGACGGTCTCGACGTGGCCGGGGTGGTGCTGAACCAGCCCTGCGCCGAACCGCCGGACGAGAGTTGCCGCTCGAACCTGGACGAGCTTCGCAAGCGGTGCGTGCCGCGGGTGCTGGCGGCGGTCGGCTGGCAGGACGAGACTTCGCTGGCGGCGATCGACTGGTATACAATCGCCAAAACGTAGCCGTTATATCTTCCACCTTTCAACGCCGTTGGCATTATGGACGAAGCGCCTATCGCTCGAACGTGTCCCCAATGCGGCCAGCCATTGCCGCCCGGCGCCGAAAGCTGCGCCAACTGCGGGCGGGATGAGGCCAATCCGTTCACTTCGCCCGCCTCGCCGCTCGACGAGCCAAAGTCGCGAAACTCCAGCCCGCAATTGCTGTTCGAGCTCGTGACCGTGATCTGCGTTTCCTTGGGCATCGGCTTCTTGTGGCCCGGCCTGGGCGTTTTTTTCGCAATCGTGTTCGTGCCGGCGGTGATTCGCGCAGCGGCCGTCATCAAACGCAGGCAGGAGACGGGACCGCTCAAGGATCCAACAGGTCAAATGGTCACCGCGCTTTTTGCATCCGCGGGGGTCACAATTGCGGTCTGGATGGCGTCGGCGGTTGCTTTCGCCGCCGTTTGCACTCCAGTCGGCTTGGTTGCTATCAGCATCGACTCCGGCAGCGCCGTGGCCGAGATCTTAGCTTTCGGGTTGGGCGGCCTGGCGGGACTGGCGGTGTTTTATTGGTTCATGAGAAAGCTCTGGCCTCGCTCGGCGAAGGACGAAGATGCAACTGCGTGACCATGTGTTTCTGGGCATGACTCAAAGCCTGTGCCCCGAGTGCCTGGCCTTGGTTCCGGCCAAAATCATCGCCCGCCAGGGCCGCGTTTATTTTCGCAAACGCTGCCCGACGCATGGCGTGCGCGAGGATTTCGTTTGCTCCGACGTGCGGCAGTACGACCGCATGGAATTCAGCCTCCAAGGCAAAGTGCCGGCCCAGTTCGGCACGGAGCCCGACCGCGGTTGCCCGTTCGATTGCGGGCTTTGCACCGAGCACGAGCAGCATACGTGCGTCGGCCTAGTCGAAATCACCTCGTCGTGCAACTTGAACTGCCCGATGTGCTATGCCGGCAGCGGTCCCGGCGGAAAGCATCTCTCGTTCGACGAGTGCCGCGCGGCGATCGACCGGCTGGTCGAAGTCGAGGGGCGGCCCGAGGTGCTGCAACTCTCGGGCGGCGAGCCGACGATCCACCCGGAATTCCTGCGGATCCTGCAGTACGGCTGCCGGCAGCCCATCGATTTGGTGATGATCAACACCAACGGCCTGCGTTTCGCTCACGACCCGGAGTTGGTTGCGGCCGTGGCCGGGCTGCGGCAGCGGCTGGAAATCTATTTCCAGTTCGACGGCTTCAAGGACGAAACCTCGCGCCGATTGCGCGGCGAATCGTTGGTCGAAACCAAGCTCAAGGCGCTCGAAGCCCTGGGCCGCGCCGGGCTGCGGGTGATTCTAGTCTGCACGCTGCAAACCGGCGTCAACGACGACGAGATCGGCGCGATCGTCAAGTTCGGCCTCGAGCGGCCTTGGATCACCGGCGTCAGCTTCCAGCCGGCCACCTATTCGGGCCGGCACGTGCTGCCCGAAACGCTCGAACGACGGATCACGTTCCCCGACGTCGTGCGCGCGATCGCCGAGCAGACCGACGGGTTGTATCGCGAAACAGACTTCTTGCCGCTGCCCTGCGCGCATCCGAACTGCCACAGCCTCTCTTACGCCTATCGTTCCGGCGGCTCCGTCACGCCGATTTCGCGATTCATCGACGCCGAAAACCATCTCGATCTGTTGGCCAACGGCATTACGTTTACGCGCGCCCGCGCTCGCGAGTTGATCGAAAGCTATCTCGGCCGGCTCGGCTGCTGCGCCGGCGGCGACTGCACGTCCGACTCCCTCTCGCTCCGGGAGAAAGCGGGGGTGAGGGCCAGCGACTCCCTCTCCCACCGGGAGAGGGCCGGGGTGAGGGCAGCGTCGACTTCCGACGCCGCCTTTCCTTTGGGGTCGTCCGCCTCCGACGTTCTACCGGTTCTGCCCGTTGACGCTCTTGCATCCGCCAACGGATCCGCACGAATCGCCCAAGAGTTCTTTTCCCGCGCGCTGGCCGAGCAGTTGTCGCCGTCGGACGTGTTTAGGATTACGATCACCTCGTTCCTCGACGCCTACAATTTCGACGTGCGGCGGTTGATGAAGTGCTGCATTCATCACGTTCTGCCCAGCGGCCATGTGATTCCGTTCTGCGCCTACAACGTGCTCTACCGCGACGGGCACGTGCCGCTGCCGGAACTGCGAGACGCGATTGAGAACATCATCGAGCGGCGAACGGCGCTTGAGACGTAATCGAAATGGAGTTGGTAATCACGAAAACACGAAAGAGCGAAAGCGCGAAAAGGGAAACAAGGCTGAGTAATTCTTCTCGTTTCGTATTCTCGCTCTTTCGCGTTTTCGTGATCCTCCTCCTCCCCGACGCCATTATTATGGGCCGCGGCCCTTGCTCATGACCTGGACCTATCCCGCCATCATGCTCGCCGCCGTGGCCACGTGCGTTGCGCTCAGCCGCGGCCGGCAAGCGGCGCTGGGCCTGGACCGCGGCCAGCGATTCGGCATTGCGCTGGGCGCCTTCTGCGGCGCGATGATCGGCGCCAAACTCCCGTTCGTGCTGGCCGACTGGGAAGGGCTGAAGTCGGGCGCGGCCTGGCTCGACAGCGGCAAAACGATCGTCTTCGGGCTGGTCGGCGTCTACTTCGGCGTCGAGACGGCCAAGTGGGCTCTCGAAATCCGCGTCAAGACGGGCGACAGCTTCGCCGTACCGGTGGCCGCGGCCGTGGCGGTCGGTCGTTTGGCCTGCTTCAACGCCGGCTGCTGTTATGGTACGCCGACTTCGCTCCCCTGGGGCTGCGACTTTGGCGACGGCCCGCGACACCCGACGCAACTCTACGAGGCGGCTTTTCATCTTTCCGCCGCGGTCGTGTTGGATCAATTGCAGCGCCGCCGGCTGTTTCGCGGGCAGCTCATCAAGCTTTACATCATCGCTTATCTGGGCTACCGCTTCGTCACCGAGCTCATTCGCCCCGAGGCCCGGCTATGGCTTTCGCTTACCGGGTACCAGTGGGCCTGTCTGGCGCTCGCGCCGGTGTTCGTCGGGCTGTGGATGCGCGATCGGACGGGGAGTGAGCAGCGAGGAGTCAGGAGTAAGGAGTAAGGATTGAGGCAGCCGCCAAACCGGCGTGCCAGCCAAATGGCGAGCCGGAGGCTTCAGCCTCCGGGTTTTTCGTGCGAATTCGCCGCGGATTGGAATTCCTCCACTAATCGCTCGTTGACCTGGTTGGCGATTTGGTGCGCCAAGAAGCCCGATCCGCCGGAGAGCAGCAGCCCGATCCAAGGCGTCCATTTTTCTCGCTCCGCATTGGGCAGCGCGATCCAGACGGCGGCCGCGATCGCTACGACGACGATAAAGTTCAGCAGGCCCCACAGCGGCTTGCCCAGGTAGACCAGCCCGGCCCCCGGCCAGAAGAAATTGATGGCGAAGGCCCATGACGGAGGCTTGAAATTGGGCGCGTTCGCAAGCTCGTCCTGCTGCTGGGCGTCGGAATCGTGAGGCGGAGGCTGGCTCATTCGATGCTTGCATCCTTTCGTGCGCTTGGCAGGACGGATCGGAGGTCCGTCCTACTAAGCCAGTCGCATTCCATCATCGTTCCGCCCAATCGAGCACACGGCCAACGGCCTTTTGCCAGCGCCGATAGAGGGCGTCGCGCTGGTCGGC
>DATNEC010000395.1:0-7212 GCA_035606815.1 Pirellulales bacterium | reverse complement strand
AACGACAACGATCGCCGCTATGCGCGCGACGCCTACGCGCTGAGCGCGCTGGCCGCCTCGCGCGAGAGGCTGATGCTGATCGCCGGACGGCGGACGGCGGAGTCCGATCCCCTGTCGCCGAGCCGGCTGCTGTTCGCTTGCGACCGGCCGACGATCGCCGAGCGCACGCTGGCCTTTTTCGGCGACGCCAAGCCGGCGGAAACGGTCGTTCTGCCGCGCAGCTTGTCGGGCGCCCGGCAGCGATCGGCCTTCGCCGTTCCGCGCCCCAAGCCTCTGGAACAGCCGATCGCCAGCATGCGCGTGACCGAGTTCCGCGATTATCTGGCTTGTCCCTATCGCTACTATCTCGCGCGCGTGCTGGGATTGAATTGCCTGGACGACACGGCCGAAGAGCTTGGTCCCGAAGCTTTCGGATCGCTGGCGCACGCGGCCTTGCAAGTCTTCGGACAGGATGAAGACGCCAATCGCTCGACCGACGCCGATGCGATTCGCGACCGGCTCGATGCGGCGCTCAATGCAATCGTGGCCGAATTGTACGGCAAGAGCCGCCTGCCGGCGGTCGACGTGCAAATCGAACAACTGCGGCTGCGCCTGCACGCCTTCGCCGAATGGCAGGCGCGGTGGGCCGGCGAAGGTTGGCGAATTCTGCATGCCGAAGCGGTGATCGACGATGGCCGCGCCTCGCTCGTCGTCGACGGCCAGCCGATGTTTTTGCGGGCCAGAATCGACCGCGTCGACGTCAACGAGAACACCGGCCGTTCGGTGATTTTCGATTACAAGACTTCCGATCGAGCCAAATCCCCCGACGAGACGCACCGCGCCAAGGACGAATGGATCGACTTGCAGTTGCCGCTCTATCGGCATTTGGCCGCCGCCCTGAACATCGAAGGACCGGTCGATCTCGGATATATCGTACTGCCTAAAACGCTGGGCGAGGCGAACGGGCATTTGGCGACCTGGAGCGAGGCCGAACTGGCTTCGGCCGACGAAGCGGCGGCCAAAGTAATTCGCGGCATTCGCGGAAAGGATTTTTGGCCCCCGAAAACGCCGCCGCCGCCGTTCTACGAACAGTTCGGGCCGATTTGCCAAGACGCCCAGTTGGGCGGCCTGGGCCTCGACGAGGAGTCGAATTGATGACTCCCGCGGAAGACGTTCGCTTCGGGCATCTCATGATCCGGGCCTCGGCCGGCGCCGGCAAGACGTTTCAACTGTCGAACCGATATCTGGGCCTCGTCAGCCGCGGCGTCGCCGTCGAGGAGATTCTGGCCAGCACGTTCACGCGCAAGGCCGCGGGCGAGATCCTCGATCGCGTGCTGGTGCGTCTGGCCAAGGCCGCTTCCGACCCGGCCGACTGTCGAGAGCTGGGGCAATTCATCGGCGACCCGTCGCTCGACCGCGGGCGAGCACAGGAGTTGCTGGAAACCTTGGTCCGCAAACTGCACCGGCTGCGCATTTCGACGCTCGACAGCTTCTTCGCTCTGATCGCAACCCACCTGAGCCTGGAACTGGGCTTGCCGCCCGGTTGGCGGATCGTCGAACAAATCGCCGACGAAGGCTTGCGCACCGAGGCGATCCAAGCCGTGCTGGCCGGCGACGACACGAAAGAAACCGTGACCTTGTTGCACTTGCTGACCAAGGGCGAAGCCACCCGAACCGTGAGCGACCAAATTCGCGATCTGGTCAACGGTTTGCACGGGCTGTACTTGGAGACGTCGCCCGAAGCCTGGCGGCGCTTGCCTCGGCCGCGGCGGTTGGCAAACGAGGAATTGGAAGCCGCGATTCAAGCCTTGGCGGAGGCTTCCTTGCCGGCCCACAAGAAAATTGCCGAGGCCCGAGACGCCGATCTCGAACAAGCCCGGGCCGCCGACTGGTCGGCGTTCATCGGCAATGGCATCGCGGGCAGAATCGCCTCCGGCGAGAACAGCTATTACAACAAAACGCTCGACCCGCCGCTGATCGACGTCTATCGAAGATTGCTGCAACACGCCGAGGCCGTGCTCGTCGGACAACTGGCCGACCAGACCGAAGGCGCCTGGCGATTGCTCGATAAATTCGACGCCCACTATCAGCGGCTGAAGCTGGCGCGACGCGCGCTGCGGTTCGACGACGTGACGCGCAAGCTGGCCGGTGCGGCGGTCGGCGGCCAAATCGAGCAGTTGTCGTATCGGCTCGACTCGCGGCTGGCCCACTTGCTGCTCGACGAGTTCCAAGACACGTCGCTCATGCAATGGAGCGTCGTGCGGCCTTTCGCCGAGGCCGTGTTCGGCGGCGCCGCCGGACGAAGCTCGTTCTTCTGCGTGGGCGACGTCAAGCAGGCCATCTACGGCTGGCGAGGGGGCAACTCCGAACTGTTCGACGAGCTTGGCTCGTGCTGGCCCGGCTTGGCCCAAGACGCGCTGACGCGCAGCTTCCGCTCGGCGCCCGCGGTGATCGAGACGGTGAACCGGGTTTTCCGGCGGATCGAAAGCTCGCCCGCGCTCGGCGCCTTCTCCGGCGCTACGGCGGCGTGGGCGACCGGGTTTTCGGATCACGCGACCGAGCGCAAGAACTTGCCCGGCTACGCGAGGCTGCTCGTCGCTCCGCGGGCCGACCAGGGCGACGACCAGAAGGCGGCGACGCTGAAATTCGCCGCCGACGAAATCGCACGGTTGGCGGCCGAGGCGCCCGATTGTTCGGTCGGAGCGCTGGTGCGAGACAACCAGGCGGTGGCCCGCTTGATTTATGAACTCAAGGATCGCGGCGTTCAAGCCAGCGAAGAAGGCGGCAACCCGCTGACCGATTCGCCCGCCGTGGCCGTCGTCTTGGCGCTGTTGACCTTGGCCGACCATCCGGGAGATACGGTGGCCCGCTTTCATGTCGCCCATTCGCCTTTGGGACCGATCGTCGGGTTCGAGAACGACCGGGACGACCATGCCGCCGGGCGGCTTTCGCTCGCGGCGCGGCGGTCGTTGATGAATCATGGCTATGGGCCGACGATCTATGGCTGGGCCAAGGCGCTGTCGCCCGCGTGCGACGCGCGCGACGCCCGGCGCGTGATGCAGCTCGTCGAACTGGCCTACCGTTATGAGCCGGAGGCGACGCTGCGGACGCGCGATTTCGTGCGCCTCGTCGAAGTGCAAAAGGTCGACGATCCGACTTCGGCCCAGGTCCGCGTGATGACGATTCACCAGGCGAAGGGCCTGGAGTTCGACATCGTGGTGTTGCCGCAGCTCGACGTCCAACTTCGCGGCCAACCGCCCGCGGTCGTGGTCGGCCGGCCCGCTCCGACGGCGCCGGCGAATTTCGTCTGTCGCTACGCCGGCAAAGAACTGCAAGCACTGCTGCCGCCGGAAGTGCAGCAGGTCTTCAGCCGCCAGGCCGACCAGGCGATTCGCGAATCGCTGTGCGTGCTGTACGTGGCTTTGACCCGCGCCGTCCATGCGCTGCACATGATCATCGCTCCGCCGGCGGCCAACGAGAAAAAACTGCCGGCGACGTTCGCGAGCGTGTTGCGAGCCGCGCTGGGCGAGGGACGCCCGGCGATCGAACGCGAGCCGCTGTACGAACATGGCGACGCCGCTTGGCACGCCGGGCGGGCCAAGCGGCCCGTGCCCAAGGAGAACGGAGAGCCTCTCGCCGGCGCCTCGGCGCCGTCCTCTGAGTTCCACGTTCGCCTCGCCCCTGCGCGCGAGCGGCGCGGTCGCGGGCTCGACCGGCAAAGTCCTTCGGGCCTGACCGCGGACGAAACCGCCGATTTCGCCAAGTTGCTGCGGTTGGACGCCGCCGGCGCGCTGGAACGAGGGACCGCGATCCACGCGCTGTTCGAGCAGTTCGAATGGCTCGACGACGGCCTGCCGCCCGATGCGGCGCTGCGCGGCGCCGTGGCGAAGCTGGGGGCCTCGCCCGAGCAAGCCGAGAGATGGTTGAACGATTTTCAAGCCATGCTCGCTCGCCCGGCCGTGCGCGATTGCCTGTCGCGCGGCGAATATCTGCGCAAGGCGCCCTGGGCCGAGGACGAGACGATCCGCGCGGAGCTTGCGGGATACGCGCCGATGCTCAAGGTTGCGCGCGAACGGCGGTTCGCGGTCCGCGACGGCAACTCGATCTTGACGGGCAGCGTCGATCGGCTGGTCTTGATCCATCGCGATGCCCGACTTGTCGCCGCCGAAGTCCTCGATTTCAAGACCGATCAGCTACCGGCCGACCGTCCCGAGCAGCTTGCCGAGACGATCGCCGCTTATCGGCCGCAACTGAACGCTTATCGCCAGGCGGTCGCCCGCTTCGCCGGCTTGCCGATCGAACGCGTCTTCGCCCGGCTGCTATTCGTCGAGCCTGGCTTGGTCGAAGCGGTCGGCGGGTAGTCAGTTTAACGTCGAAGGCGGCCAACTTGACCGAAGATGTCGCGCAATAAGTGGCCGCCTTCGCCATTTGCAATCCGAGAAACGGTGCCATCGCTCGCGGCAAGCATTGATTAGGGCGGCTTAAAGGAGCAGCATTGGGCGGACGGCAACGCGAAGACGGCCAATCAAGACCGAAGATGCGCACCGACAAGTGGCCATCTTCGCATTTGCCCGTCTCAGAAATCCAATGCACGTCTCGTAGAGATGGGCTGGTCGCTATCTTACCAAGAAGCCGGCTTGGGTCGTCAGTTCGTTCAAAGAGCGAATGCGGTGCTCTACCGCATGTCGCCCGGCCGGGTCGATGAGGATGCTTTGCCAGCCGGCGGCCCGTGCGGCCTGGTAGTCGTTTGTCAGATCGTCGCCTACGAGCAATAAGCGGCTGGGTGGAATCCCAAGCCGCTCGCCGATCGCCGCAAAGAACGCGGGGCTTGGCTTGCGAAAGCCAAGCCGCGACGAAACGAAGAGTTGGCGGCAGTCCGCCAGCGGCGGCAAGCCGCGGCAGATCGTCTCCAATCGGGCGTCGAAGTTCGAGGCGATGCCCAGCGGCAGACCACGAGCGGAAAGCGCCTGCCAGCACTCGGCGGCGCCGTCGCAAAGCCGCCAGTTTGCCGGCTCGGCGAAGTGCCCCCACAGCGCGGCGAAGGCGCTTTCGGCGTCGGTCGCGTCGTCGAAGACTTCGACCACGATGGCTTGCCAGCGCCGCCGCTCGCGGGCTTCGTCCGTCGCGCCCAGGAATTCCGTTTCGTCCAGCCACTCTTGCCGGGCGAAGGCGGCGCGAAAGCGGTCCGAGATGGTCTCGCGGGACAGCGACGAGCCAAAACGCCGCCCGACGGCTTCGTAGGCCGCCGCCACCGGCGGATCAGGCTCGATCAACGTGCCGACGGCGTCAAACAAGACGGCTGCGATTTGCGAAATTGGGGCGATCCTCGGCGAACTGAACCAGAACGTCGCTTTTCGCTCCGCGAAAAGACGTCTTTGGTTGCGGCCGAAGGCCGCACTGGGAATTCCGTGGTTCTCTTATCGCACCTCAGCTTCGCGGGATCACTCCGACGTCGAGCAGTACGACGAACAGCATCAAGCTCGCCAGAAAAAACAATCCGGCGAACTGGAACCAGGTCATGACTTGCTCGCTGGCCGGTTTGCCGCGGATTCCCTCCCAGGCGAGAAAGGTCATGTGGCCGCCGTCGAGCAGCGGAATCGGCAGAAAGTTGATCACGGCCAGATTGGCGCTGAGCATGCAGAGGAACATCAAGAACGGCGACAATCCGCTCGACGCCGACCGCCCGGCTTGCTTCGCGATTTCCCAGGGTCCGCCGATGCCCTTCGCCGACACCTGGCCCGACACGATCTTGCGCAAGAAACGAAACACGAGCGAGAGCGAATAGCGAGTTTCGGAGGCGCCCAGGCCCAGTGCCTCGCCGAAGGAGGTCGCCTTCTGCATCACCAAGATCGGCTCGAAGAGAAACCCGCGGTCCGGATTCAGCCAACCGGGCACGGCCTGCGGCGCCAGCGTCACCTCGCGGTCGCCCTTGAGCGTCAACTTCACCGTGTAGTCGGCCGGCAAGTCCTGCAAGGTGGCGAAAAAGGCGGGGTAGTTGCGCTTTTGAGGATTGAACGCCACGTTGACTTCCGCAGGCTCGCTTTTGAGATCGTATTTTTCCTGGGCTTCTTTCGGCGGAATGAAGACGGCCTGGACCAGTTCGTCGCCCGCTTTGATGTTTTGCTTCGCGGCGGGGCTATCCGGCACGACGGCCGCCACCTGGTTATCGATGGCCAAGGCCAGGCCCAACGCCGGCACGCCCAAGGGACCGTCCGGCGCCCCCGAAAACTCATTGAGTCGCTCATCGCGCAGCACGGCCGAGGCCTCGATCGTTTTGCCGCCGCGATCGAGCGAGAGTCGAACGGTTTCGCCGGCCCGCTTGGCGAGTTCGTCGGGCAAAGTCATCGGGTCGAGCGGCTGTTCGCCATCGACCGGCTTTCCGTCGATCTTCGCGAGCCGGTCGCCCTTTTTAATTCCGGCTTGTTCGGCCGGCGAGCCGGCTTGCACGGCTTTGATTTCGCCGAACTTCATCACCAGGCCCAACGTCTTCATGGGGATGGCGGGGATGTCGATGGTCAGGATTTTGGTTTCGTCGTCTCCGCCCTCGCTGTCCTTGGTTTTGCGCACGACGGTAATTGCGGCGGCGCCGGGGTTGGCATGCAAAGCCCGCTGCAATTCCAGAGAATCGGCGACGGGCTGGCCCTCGACGGCCATCAACTCGTCTCCCGCTTCGAAGCCGTTCTTCAGGCCCGCCAACGGCGAGTAAGGAGACACAGGCGGCTTGCTCAACTCGCGCTCGACGCCGTTTCCGATGCCAATCATCGGGGCCAGACGCCCCGGACCGCCGGTATCGGGAAACACGGTCAACTCGATCGGCTTCTCGACCCCCGGCCTTTCGACCACGAATTCGACGCCCTGATCGAGGTTGTCGCCGAAGTGAATCCCGCGCTGCAAATCTCGAAACATGGGATTCTTCACGTCGCCGATGCGAACGATCTTATCGCCCGTTTGCAACCCTGCGCGCCAGGCGGCGTCGCCGGGGAACACATGGCCCACCACGCAAGGGATTTGCTCCACCCCGAGCGCGCCGTAGCAGAACGAGGCCACGACAAACGCGAAGATCACATTCATGATCACGCCGGCGGAAATGATGGCCATTCGTTGCGGCACGCTCTTGGCGAGGAAGCTGCGCGGATCGTAGGCGACCGGTTGGCCTTCGGCCGATGTAGCTCCGACACTCCGTGGCGGAGATTCATTATCGGAGAGCGATTCATCTTTGTCCCCGTCACGGAG
>DATNEC010000358.1:0-3903 GCA_035606815.1 Pirellulales bacterium | reverse complement strand
ACCGGGCTAGGCATGCCGACCTCGGCGGCCGTGCAGGGCGACTATGTCTCGGTGCCCGACCTGCACGGGCGGCTGGTGATTCTCGACAAGACGAACACGATCATCGCCGTGCTCGGCCACAACCCCGACCCGGCGAAAGGCGCGAACTTCAACATCCCTCAGAACCAATGGGTCGAGGGCGCCTTCAGCGGCACTCACGGATCGTACTGGGACAAGGACGGGAACTTGTACGTGCAGGATTGGAACGTGGCCGGAAGGATCATGAAGCTGGTGAGGGTGAAGTAGGCCGTTCGATCGCCTTGCAGTGTGTTAAACTCGTCGGCATGTTCGCGAATCGCTCGACGCTGCGTCTACTGCTGCCGGCCATGGTGCTACCTGTCTGTGTGGTGCTGTCGGACGAGGCGGCGGTGCATTTGGCGTCGGCCTCGGGCTGGTCGCAGCAGGCGACCTTGAGCGTCCTGGCATGGTTAGTATTGCAAACTGCTTTGCTGAGCCATGTCGCGGGGGCGAAATTGCCAACTTGGCCCTGGCGGCTGATCTTGTTGGGCTGGACGCTACTGCTGGTGAATGCGCTGCAGCCTGGCTTAACTACATATGCGGATGGATTAAACCGCATCGAGTCGCTCGAACGCATGCTCGGCCGCGCGTTTCTGTCCGGCGAAATTGCGTTTATCATGGTCTGGTTGGTCTTGGGCGACATGTCGTTGATGCGCCGTTTGGCACTTGCGTTGCTGGGCTCCTTGCCGGCGACATACCTAGGCCTCGCCCTTGAGTTCCCTTCCTACCCGAACCCGGCGAGGTACGACGGGAACGGGGCTTGGAACGTAATCGTCATAGTGCAAATCTCAAGCGTCGGGCTAATTGCGGGGGTGCTTCGGCTCCGCGGCTTCAGAATCGAACCACCGACTAAATCGGCGACAAGCGGCTCGGGCGGGCCGATGCAGTTTTCGATTCGTCACTTAATCGTCGCCACGACGTTCGCGGCGATTCTGACGTTCGGCGCGCAACGTGCGGTCGAGGCATCGCATCACACGCTCGTCAGCGGGCAATGGGTGCATGCGTCGGTAGTCGGCGTTTTGCTTTCTCTGATCGCGCTCACGATGCTTTGGATGGTTTTGGGCGCCGGGCGCTGGCAGGTCAAGGTATTCGTTTCCGCAATGCTTGCTGCGGGCGTTGGCGCCGCCATAGACTGGCTTGAATCCAACATCCGCTATGGTGAACGTTGGGGACATCGCATGCCCCTGACCGACATGCGCGCCTTGTGGCCTGCCTGGACGTCGCTCACCGGTTCATTTTTGGCCGGGTTACTCTTGATGCTGCGCGCCACCGGCTTTCGCCTTGTAAAAGGAACCCGCCGAGCGCAGTAGGTTTAGCAGCGATATTCTGTTATTAAAGCCAAGAATCTTCCGGCAGCGGCTCACGGCCGCCGGCGGCGTAGTTTGACGATAAGCAGCGGATGGCCGAATGGAACCGGAAAACATGCCTGTCCCCGCCAACCTCTTCGCCGATTTGCCCAGCCAACTGCCCGACGAGCTTGTCACCACGCTGCTGGCTGCGGGCGGCGTGAGGGTCGAGCGAATCGTATCGCGCGGCCACGCATCGCCCGAGGGCTTCTGGTTCGATCAGGACGAGCACGAATGGGTTGCGCTGTTGAAAGGCGCGGCCCGGTTGCGGTTCGAGGAGGGCGAAATCGAGTTGAAGCCCGGCTCGTTCCTCAATATCCCCGCCCGTCGGCGGCACCGCGTCGAATGGACGACGCCCGACGAACCGACGATCTGGCTCACGATTCACTATGCAGGCTAGGTCGCCGGCCGCACCCAAAGTCGCTTTTCGCTCCGCGAAAAATGCGTCTTTTCGCGGAGCGAAAAGCGACATTCCGTGCATCTACTTCAATGCTTCACACGGAGCGTTACTTGCCCATCCCGAAGATCCGCTCGACGTTGCCGCGCAGCACCTGGCGGCCAAAGTCGATCGCGCGCTCTTCGCTCCAACCGCGGTCGATCACCCAGCGCTCGGCCAGAATTTTGGCCAGAATTCGCTTGTACATGGCGAACTTCGGCAAGCCGAATTCGAGCTTGTACATGTCGCTGTAGTAACCGATCTGCTTGGTCCGCGGCACGGCTTCGAGCCGGGCCGAAGCGTCGTGCTCGATGTACGTCGGCGTGTTCGAGTACCACCAGTGGCCGTTGGTTACGACGTTGGGAAAGATCCAACTGTAGCTGCTCAATTCCTGGTTCGTCACGCTGGCCAGCACCGAGATGGGAAACGTGACCTGCGGGAAGGCGTTGAACAACTCGCGGTATTGAATCAGCGAAACGCGGCTGTCGTAGAGATCCTGCCCCTGGTAGACGCCGGCGGCATAGACCGCCCGGTTGACGCCGATCATCAGGTCGAACGGCAAGCGATGCTCGGCGCAGAACTCGGCCAGCGTCCAGAACACGAAGTTCGACAGATCGCGGCGCCGCTCGACGGGCGCGGCCGACCCTTGAGAAAATACGGCCTCGACCGCCGCCTCGGCCGCCGCCGGTTCGACGCGCTGGGGGGCGAAATCGGGGGGCAGCGAGATGGCGCAGGCCTTCGCCCCATGCGAGACGAAATGCTCGAACCGCCGGCCAATCGCTTGTCGCAGCGCCGCCGCGCTGCCGAACGATTGGCCCGAGGCTTTTTCGAGCCGCTGCCGAACGTCTTTCTTGGCCAGGTGGAACACCAAATCGTCGGTGCGCAGACAAGGCACGTAGAGCTTCGTATCGAAGCCTTCGAGCGGGTCGTCGAAATCGTTGGTGAGAAAGACGGCTTCGAGCTTGCTGCGCCAGAGCACTTCGGTGGCCCAACCCGGCTGCTGCATGCGGGCCGCGGCGGCGTCGTACAGCGACTCCCAATTATCGACGGTCAGCAGTTCGTATTCGAAGGCGAAGAACACGCGGAGCATTTCGATCAGCCAACTGTACTGGATCGTGTTCTCCAGCGGGCCCAAGGCCTCGACCAACCGGCCGACCTTTTCTTTGGGATCCAAACCCGGCGCCTCGATGCGGTCTTTGGGCAAGCCGGCCGAGTGGGCCAATTCGGTGTAGTAGTGATAGCCCAGGATGTCGGCCAGCGTGGTTGAGGCCGGCGCATGGGGGTTGATGTGCGAGTGGGGGTCGATCAGCACCAGCGCGTCGAGTTGCTCGAACAGCCGGTTTCGCAAAGCCTGGGACATCTTCGAAGCGCCTGGAACTTGGGTCGGGGCCAAGAGATGCTGTTATAGCGAAATGCGATTCCGACCGCACGGGCCGGCCAAAGGGCGGCGTAAAGGACTGCCTGACAGGCACTTCAGGCCGAGGAACCGGTGGGCGGCGAAGTTTTTTGGCGCCGCGATAGTCAAAATTGGAGAGTTATGCTCGAATTAAGCAAGGGAGCGGCCTTGCCGTTCAACCAAATTTTCCTGTTCGCCGCCAAATCCGATGACCGCCACGATCGCCTTGCAATCCGAAGATCGCCAGATTCTTGACCTGTGGGCCGGCGGCCTGCACGGCGAGGGAGTGCGGCGGCTGTTGGAAGCCCACGGCGGCCGCGTGCGCGCGGCGCTGCGCAAGCGGTATCCTTCGATCCGCGACGAGCACTTATTGCTCGAAGCGATCAACGACGCCGCCGCCAGCGTGTTCAAAGCCTACGATGCGTCGAAAGGATGCAGCCTGGGCGGCTGGTTTTTATTCATCGCCGGGCGCCGCGTCTGCGATCTGTTGCGCGGCGAGCGGCAGCGGCGCAAGAAGACCGTGCCGCTCGACCGGGGGCTATGCTACGACGAGCGATCGTCGCCTGTCCGCGCCCTGGTCAGCGAGGAATTCCGATCGTCCGTGCAGCAGGCCCTGGGCCAGCTCTCGGAGTTGGAGCGAGCCGTGATCGAGGCCGACATCGACGCCG
>DATNEC010000355.1:0-7572 GCA_035606815.1 Pirellulales bacterium | reverse complement strand
GGCGGTTGTCGGTGCAAGCCGGAGGCGCGCGCGTGATTCGCCATCGCCGCGTCAAGTGTTTTTTTCGGCGAGAGCGATTTGGAGCAGATGCTGCCCGACTTGATCCGCCGCGGCCGAACGCCTTCGGTCGGCATTACGGTCAGCGAGGCCACGATCACGCTGCGCATCACCGCCGCTGGCGCGACCGAACAGGAGTGCTTCGCCGCGATGGAACCGACCGTCGCCACGATCCACGAATGCCTCGGTTCGTTGATCTATGGCTATGAAGACGAAGAACTGGAACACGTCGTCCACCGGCTGCTTTCGCAGCGCGGCCAAACGCTGGCCACGGCCGAATGGGGCACGGCCGGCTTGGTCGCCAAATCTTTGGGCGATGTGCTCGACGAGGCGGCCTGCTATCTGGCCGGGCACGTACTGCCGACGCCCGTCGCCTCGGTCAAGCAACTAGGCGTGCCGGCCGAGGTGCTGGCCGATCATCCCTGGGCCGGCAAAGAATTGGCCGCGGCGATGGCCGCTCGCTGCCGCGAACTGGTCGATGCCGATTATGGCCTGGCCGTCGGCGCCTTTCCGCCGCCGGATGCCGAAGGCGCCGAGCCGGGCCGGGTGCATTTCGGCCTCGCCACGCGCGACGGCGTGGTCACCCGTTCAACGCCCTTCGCCGGGCATCCGGCGATTCTTAAATCGCGCGCCGCGAAGCAAGCCCTCAACATGCTGCGACTGGAATTGCGGGGAGAACTGAGGGATTGAGCGCCTTTTCAAAGGGGATGTGGGGATTAGGCGGAGATGAGGGAGATGGGATTTTGGATCGGTTCGCACTGTCCGCCACCCGGCTCTTCGAGACAATCAATCAGTGAGCGTCCTCGTCACTCTGGATGACGAAATGGATCCCATCTATCTCCCTTATCTCCTCTTCATCCCCCTATCCCCTTAAAAGAATTTCACCGGCGTTTGCGGTAGGGATCATCACCGCGCAGGGCTCATTTCTTTGCTTCCCGCTCGACCTTTTCTTTCGTCTTGCGCTCGCGATAGTCGGCCAGCACCCCTTCGGGATCGTCGTTGAACAGGTCGCGGCAGCCGGTGCAGCAGACAAGATATTTCTTGCCTTGATATTGCACTTCGATCGTGCCCAGCCCGCCGGTCACGACGCACTCGGGTTGCGACGATCCCTTGGCGAACCCGCTGCCCTGCCGGGTATATCCGACTTCGGCCAGGCGTGTGTAGCGGTTGGTCGCGGCGATTCGCCGCTCGTACAGAATCAGCAGCCGGTCGCCGTCGGCGACGGTGCGAATCGAGAGTCGGTCGGGCAAATTGGCGTCGGCGGCCGGCGCCGCTTCGCGCTGGGCGACCAGCACCAGTTGTTCTTGGTCATCGATGGCGCCGGCGAATCGGTCTTCGGTCTTTCCGTCCGTCCGCACGGCCCGCAGCTCGAACGAGCCCGGCTTTTCGGCGGCGAGCAAGCGGCCCGAGACGTAATACTTGCTCTCGGGAGACTGAAAAACGAGCGCCGCGCGGCCGTCGTCGAATTTCCAGGCCCAATCGGCCTTTTCGTTCCAGGCGCCTTGGGTCGATTGGCGGCGCAGTTGGCCGACGCCCTTCCAGCCGCCCACGTAGACCTGCAGCGGGGCGAGGGCTTGCTTGTCGCTCGAAATTCGCTCGGAATTCTTCGGATCGGCCTCGGCGGCGCCCAGCAGGAGACATGCCGACATCACCAGCGCCAGATGCGGGCGCCGCGCGGCCCAAAAGCATGCAGTCATGGATTGTTTTCCTTTTCCGCAAACCAACGACGCCAAGGCATCGATTGTACCGCAGCCCCGAGGAAATCCGCAGCGGATTATCGGCGTTGCCGCAAAGCACCGCCGCCGCTAGACTTCCGCGTCCTTTTTCCGCGGGAGCGACGGACGGCGCTCGCTCCGACTTCTTGGCAGCCCGTGGTCCCGGTCCCATGCAGCAGGACGCATCGCTCGCAGAGCGCGAATGCCAGGGCGATGGTCCGGCGCCCATCCGCGCCGGCTCCGCCCGCACACGGCTGGCATGGATTCTGGCTTTCGGCGGCGTGCTGCTCGCCGGCGCGGCTTTGAGGCTGGCGGCCCCTGACGACGTGGAATACAAGGCCGACGAGATTTGGACGTTCGAACGGACGCAGGCCGACCCGCAGCGGCCGTTTCCGTGGCTGGGCATGCCGTCGAGCGCCGGAATGGACAATCCGGGCATGAGCGTCTGGGTCTTCATGGCGCTGGGCAGAATGTTCGGCGCCAATGATCCGCCCGGCTTGGCCCGCATCGTCCAGGTTTTGAGCGTGCTGGCGATCGTGCTGCAAGTCGGCTTCGCTTGGCGCTTTGTACCTTGGCCCGATCGCGAGTTCTGGCTGTGGTCGGCGGCGCTGTTGTGCGTCAATCCGTTGGCGGTCTTGTTCCACCGCAAGATCTGGCCGCCGTCGGTGCTG
Source organism: Pirellulales bacterium (assembly GCA_035606815.1). Taxonomy (GTDB): domain Bacteria; phylum Planctomycetota; class Planctomycetia; order Pirellulales; family JAICIG01; genus JAICIG01. The sequence goes on along the minus strand of DATNEC010000355.1, from coordinate 5,129 downwards.
CCGATTTTCATCACCGTGCTGCTGATCGCCTGGTGGCATCGCGAGCGGCGGGTGGCCGCGTTCGTCTGGGGACTCATCGGAGCCTTGATCGGCCAGATTCACATGGGGGGCTTTCATTTCGCCGCCGCCGCCGTCCTATGGGCCTGGCTGACCGGCGGAAAGCGCACGGCGTGGCTGAGTTGGACGCTCGGCAGCGCCGTCGGATCGCTGCCGATGATTCCGTGGCTGAAGCACCTGATCGCCTCGCACGGAACTCGGCCGGCGGCGAACGTCAAATGGCAGCATATTTTCGAAGCCAAGTATTGGCTGCGCTGGTTTAGCGAACCTTTCGGCTGGGGACTCGATTATTCGCTGGGAGACGATTTCCGCGAGTTTCTCTCGCAGCCGATCGTCGGAGGGCAGGCGACTTGGCTCGTCGGCTTGCTGCATGCCGCGGTGGTCGCCTCGGCGATCTTGTTGGGAGTTCGGATCTACCGGCAGCGGCGCGAGTGGTTCGGTCCGGCGGCGCCGTCCCAGCGGCATTCGCCGACGGTCATGGCGCAAAACTTCGTCATGTGGGGCTACGGTATTCTGCTCACGCTGAGCCTGACGCCGATCCATCGCCATTACATGATCATCGCGTATCCGCTGGAGTTCGTGTGGATGGCGCGGATGGCGCTAGGCCCGAAACCCGACTGGACCCCGCGGATGAATGCCGGGCGGGCCTTGCTGGCGAGCATCTGCCTGCTGCAACTGTTGATTTCCGCGAGCTTTCTGCGGTACGTCCACGTCAAGCAAGACATTCACGGCGAATACGGGGTGGTCTATCGCGCGCAAATCGAGCGGCCGACGCTGCGGAAATGAATTCGGATTCGCGCCCTACGCCAGATCGCGGTCCTCGAACATCAACAGCGCAACGAGCATCGCGATCGTGCAATAGAGCAGCGAATAGATGCAAGCGTTGCCGAGATACTCCAGCGGAATCAACCGGTCGGACGCGATCGCGGCGTCGCTCTTGAAAGCGTCGAGCATCGGCAAGACGGTGGCCAGCAAGCGGCCAACGAACGTCACCAGCTTGAATTGCCCGATCGAAGATTGCACGATCAAGGGCGTCAGGTGGCCCAACACGTAGATCGCGAAACAGGTCATCAGATTCGGCAGCATCGGCCAACGGGTCGAAATGGCGATCGCGATCGAGGCCAGCACCGCCGTTTCCAAGAAGGCCAGGGCCAGCGCGGGCAGCGTGATTGCAATCTCGATCTTCAATTGCAGGTCGGTCGGCGCCGGCGTCGAACCTTCGCGAGCGTCGTAGGCGACCTTGTAGTCCACGGTCTCCAAAAACAGCGTGCTCAGCAGCACGAACATCGCGAAGGCCGGAATCAATACGCCCAAGAACTTGCCGAACACGAACTGGCGGCGGCCGATCGGCTTCGAAAGCAACGTCAAAGCGGTGCGACCCTCCAATTCTTCGGCGATCGAAACGCTCGCGGTCCAAACCGCCAGGCCGATCGACAGCAGCATGATCAAGGTCAGCCCCGAATCCTTGAGCATCTTGATGTCTTCGCCGAACGTGTTGTAGGGAATGACGGTGAACAGCAGCAGCAACGCGCTGCCCGCCGAGAGTTCGACCCAGAACAAAGGCTGGGCGAAAGCCTCCTTGGCCGTGGTGCGGGCGATCGCCGCCACTTTCGGAAACACCAAGCCCAACAACAGATATGCCAGCCACAGCGCCAGCAGCGCCACGGCGCCCAAGATCAAGACCCCGATGCTGGGCGGCAATCGTTCCCAAAACCAAGCCTTGGAAAGCATTTGCAAGACGGAATTCATCAGGCAGACTCGCGATCGTGGAATAGTGAAATTACGAAGAAATCATGACTTGAATAAACGAAGCCCGCACGGCCCGCATCGAATTCTCAGAAATCGAATGCTCAGAAGTGGATCTCGAAGCCGCCAAATTCTCCCGTCGGCTTGCTCGACCGGCTGTGGATGTTCTGGATGTATCGCCCAAGCTCCTGTTCTACGGCGCCGATAAACGCATCCAACTCGGCAGTTTCGCCTTCCGCCACCAGTCGCACCTGTCCGTCATTCAGGTTCTGAACGTAACCCGCCACCCGGTAGCGAGCGGCAATTTGGCACGTCGTATACCGGAAGCCCACGCCCTGCACGCGACCGCTATAGAGCAAATCGCGCCGCTGCCGGGCGGCCTCATCTGCCGGTCCCCCTGACACCGCGCCCTCCATTTCGACCCAAAAGCCTGGCGATCGCCACGGCTAGCAGCCTTACGCTGGCAGGCCGCAGATGGTTCAGTATACCGTCGGCAAAGATGGACTTCCACCGCCGCTCATCGAGCCTGCCCCCCCGTATAATGGACCTCCGGTCCGTCGTTCGAACCGCGCGTCATCCCATCGGCCCCGCCGCCGCAAAGCGAAAATGTCCGCCCCTTCGGAAAAATCGGCGATCTACCGCGAGGCGGTCCGTGCGGCGGCCCTCGGCCTGGCGGTCAACCTGGTTTTGGGCGTTTCGAAACTTGTCGGCGGCCTGGGGAGCGGTTCGGTGGCTTTGATGTCCGACGCCGTCAATTCGTTGGGCGACGTGCTGACTTCGACCGCCGTTTTGTTCGCCTTCCGCGTGGCCCAACGTCCGCCCGACGACGAGCATCCTTACGGCCACACGCGGGCCGAAGCGATCGCGGCGTCGAATGTGGCTCTGCTGATTACGGTTTCGGCGTTGGCGATCGCTTGGGAGGCAAGCCGGCGATTTACGGCTACTCATCCGGCGCCGCCGGTCTGGGCGCTATGGATCGCGGCCGCCAATGCGGCGATCAAAGAAGGTCTCTATCGCTATAAGATCGCCGTCGGCAGGCGCATCGGTTCGAGCGCCGTAATCGCCAACGCCTGGGACCATCGCAGCGACGCCCTGTGCTCGCTGGCGGTCTTGATCGGCTTGGGATTGGTCCGTTGGGGCGGCCCCGCTTGGCGCGGCGCCGACGAAGCCGCGGCGCTGGTCGTGGCGGCGGTGATCGTCTGGTCCGGCATCCGCTTGTTCAGACAAAGCGCCAGCGAGTTGATGGACGTCCAGGCCGACGACGCGCTGATCGAACGGGTTCGCCATGTCGCCGGCGCCGTCGAAGGCGTCGAGCGCGTCGAAAAGCTGCGGGTCCGCAAGTCGGGCATGGAGCATTTCGCCGATATCCACCTGGAAGTCGATCCGCAAATGACCGTGGCCAAGGGCCACGAGATCGGTCATCGGGTCAAAGACCGCTTGCTGCGAGAGTTCTCGACCCTGCGCGACGTGTTGGTGCATTTGGAGCCTTACGGGCATCTCGGAAAGGGCGAATAGGCGACAGGCCCCTACTCGCGCTCGGTCACGAAAATTTTCTCGGCGGCCTCGCGTCCGAACGTCGTCTGTTGGCCCTCGACCGAAACGGCGACGATGCCGGCCTCGATGCGGTTGGCGACGACTTCGCCCTGAGCGCCCAGCGGCAAGCCCGATTCGGTCAGGAACCGCAGAAATTCGGGCGATTGATCGACCACGCGGGCCAGGCGGAATTGATAGCCGACGTGGCATTCGGCTAGCGTGCGGCTGGCCGGCGTGTCGAGCGAGCCGTCGGCGCGAGGAATCGGATCGCCGTGCGGATCGACCTGCGGGTTGCCGAGAAAGGCGTCGATGCGGTCGATCAGCCGGTCGCTGACGGCGTGCTCCATATGCTCGGCCTCTTCGTGAACCTCGTCCCAGGTCAGGGCCAGCGTGTGGGCCAGGAACAATTCGATCAGCCGATGGCGGCGCATGACCCGCAGCGCCAGGGCGTTTCCGGCCGGAGTGAGCCGCACGCCTTCGTAGGGCGTGTAGGTGGCCAGCCCGCTTTCGCTGAGCGTCTTGAGCATGCTGGTGACGGTGCCGGGCGAGACGTTCAGGGCCGCCGCCAACTGACCGGTGGCCGCCGGGCTGCCCGATTGGCGGGCGCAAATCTGAAAAATCGTCTTCACATAGTTCTCGACGGTCAAACTGGGCACGTGGGACTCCGTGAGTTGGTCGGCCTCGTTAACTTGCGTTCATTCTACTTGAGGTCGAATCGGCTGGCCAAGCGGTTGCGTTCGGCGCCGAGAAAGGCGATTATGGGCCGCAAACTGCACGCTTCTCGCCCTCTTTGAGCGAACCTTCGTGAATCTGAACGACCGCGCCGCCGCTCTGTGCCGGACCTTGATCGACCGGGCCGCGACGGTGCGCGCCGAGGTTCATGAACTGGCAGGGGCCACGCTGATCGATCTGGGCGTCAAGGCCCCGGGCGGCCTGGAAGCCGGCTTGGCGCTGGCCGAAATCTGTCTGGCCGGTCTCGGGCGCGTAAGTCTTGTGTCGGCCGACCCGGCCGTGTGGCGCGGGCCCGCCGTGGCGGTGCAGACCGACCAGCCGGTATTAGCATGCCTGGCCTCTCAATATGCCGGTTGGCAGATCGTCCAGGGAAAATACTTTGCGATGGGCTCCGGCCCCATGCGGGCGGCGGCCGGCAAGGAGGCATTGTTCGAGCAGATCTTGGCGCGCGAGCCGGCCGCGTGCGCCGTCGGCGTGCTTGAAACCGCCAAGCTGCCGTCCGAGGATGTGGTTGATTATATCGCCGCGCAATGCGGTGTGGCCGCCAGCTCGCTGACTCTCTTGGCGGCGCGGACCGCGAGCCAGGCCGGGACGGTGCAGGTCGTGGCGCGATCCGTGGAAACGGCCCTGCACAAGCTGCACGAATTGGGCTTTGATCTGGCGCGGATCGAGAGCGGCTGGGGCATTGCGCCGCTGCCGCCGGTCGCCGCCGACGACATGACGGGCATCGGGCGGACCAACGACGCGGTGCTGTACGGCGGTGAAGTCACGCTATGGGTCCGCGGCGACGACGCCAGTCTGGAAGCCATCGGCCCGCGCGTACCCAGCAGCGCTTCGCCCGACTATGGCGAGCCGTTCGCCAATATCTTCGCCCGATATGGCCACGACTTTTACAAAATCGATCCGCACTTGTTCAGCCCGGCGACCGTCACGTTCATGAATCTCGACACCGGTCGCACGTTGCGTTTCGGCCGCACGCTGCCCGAGGTGATCGCCCGGTCGTTTCTCGGCTGAAGTCAGTAGCTCCGACACTCCGTGGCGGAGATTCCGGTCGCCGCCAA
>DATNEC010000353.1:0-7034 GCA_035606815.1 Pirellulales bacterium | reverse complement strand
GTTCGGGACGATCGCCCGCATGAACGCGGTCCCTTGCCGCACGAGCCGGTCGAGGTTCGGCGTTTTGATACGATCGTTGCCCAGCGCGCCGATCGTATCGGGCCGCTGGTCGTCGGAGACGATCAGCAGGACGTTGGGCGGGCGGCGTTTGTTATCGTCATCCGCGCAAAGCGACGTTTGCAAGACAAGAACCAGCGCGATCACCGAGAGAACCAATCGCGGCAGACGCAGAAAGACGGGGGAAGCGTATTTGGCTTTTTTTGTTCCGCTCATTTCTATAGCCTTGATCGATAATTCGTAGCATAAGCGTCCTCGCTTGTGCGGCGCGGCGAGGCTGCGAATAGCGCGGACGAAGCAAGCGAGGACGCTCGCTCTACGATTGGAGCCGAGCCACGTTATGCTAAAGCATAACCTACGCGGACTTACGATACCTGCCGGCGGCCGGCGACGATTCCGACGCGGGCGGCCATGTCGCGGGCCGATTGGACGAAGCCCGCCGCGTCGAGACCCAGGTCCGCCAGCAACTCGCCGCGCTCGCCGTGCTCGATGTATTTGTCGGGTATGCCCAGCCGCCGAACGTGCGCCGCCGAAAGGCCGGCCTCGCTCGCGGCCTCCAGCACGGCGCTGCCGAAGCCGCCCATCAAGGCGCCCTCTTCGACCGTGAGCACGAAGGAGCACGACTCGATGGCACGCAAAATCGTTTCCGTATCGAGCGGCTTGACGAAGCGGGCGTTGATCACGCCGACGTCGAGCCCCTCTTCGCGCAGGGCGGCGGCGGCCTTGATGCAACTGCCCAACAGCGTGCCGCAGGCGATGAACATGCCGTCGTGGCCCCAGTCGATGACCTCCGAGCGCCCCAGCTCGATCGGCGCCAGCGGCCGGTCGTGCTTTTCGGCCGCGGCCTTGGGATAGCGGAGCGAAACCGGCGCGTCGTGGCCCAAGGCGAAATCGAGCATCGGCACCACGTCGTACTCGTCGCCGGGCGCCATCACGACCAGATTGGGGAACGGCCGCAGGTAGCCGATGTCGAAGACGCCGTGGTGCGTCGGCCCGTCGGGGCCGGTCAGCCCCGCGCGGTCGAGCATGAACGTGACGGGCAAGTTTTGCAGCGAGACCTCTTGGAAAATCTGGTCGAAGCTGCGCTGCAGGAAGGTGCTGTAGATATCGACGATCGGCCGCAGCCCGGCCTTGGCCTGTCCGGCGGCGAAGGCCACCGCATGCGATTCGCAAATGCCGGTGTCGAAGAAACGGTCGGGGAAAGCGCCGCGGATTTTTTCCAGGTTGTTGCCCTGGCACATGGCGGCGGTCATCACGGTGACGCGCGGGTTCCGCGCGAGTTGGTCGTGGATGGCTTCGCTGACGACGTTGGTGTAGGCCCGCGACGAGCTTTTCTTGATCGACAATACGCCGTCTTCTTCGCAGCGGAAAGGCGCCGGCGTATGGAAGAAGACCGGATCTTCGGCGGCCGGCTGGAAGCCGTGCCCCTTTTCCGTCACTACATGCAACAGCACCGGGCCGTCGACGTCTTTGATGAGCTTGAGATACTTGGTCAACTGGCCGATGTTGTGCCCGTCGATCGGACCCATGTAGCGGAAGCCGAGTTCTTCGAAGAGCATGCCGCCGTGCAAGCCGGCCTTGATCGATTCCTTGGCTTGCCACAACAGCCGCTCGACCGGGTCGCCCAGCAGCGGCACTTTGCTGAGGGCTTTGACGACTTCCTGCTTCAGCCCGGTGTAGAACGGGTTCATCCGCAGGCGGTCGAGATACTGGGCCAATCCGCCGACGCGCGGGCAGATCGACATCTTGTTGTCGTTGAGGATCACCAGCAGCTTTTTCTGCAAGCCGCCGGCGTTGTTCAGGGCCTCGAAGAATGCCCGAGGGCAAGGCGCCGTCGCCGATGACCGCCACCGAATGCCGGTCTTCCTCGCCGGGGATCAGGTCGTCGCCGCTTTTCAGGCCGAGCGCCGCGGAAACGCTGCACCCGGCATGACCGGTCATGAACAGGTCGTAATCGCTTTCGTGCGGGTTGGGATAGCCCATCAGCCCGCCCTTCAAGCGCATCGTGCCGAACTCGTGGTAGCGGCCGGTGATCAGCTTGTGCGGATAGATTTGGTGGCCGGTGTCCCAGATCAGCCGGTCGCGGCGGAAGTCGAACGAGGTGTGCAGCGCCAGGCACAGCTCGACCACGCCCAGGTTCGAGGCGAAGTGGGCCGTGCGGTTCGCAACGACGTTGCGCAGCGCCTCGCGCATTTCCCCGGCCAGTTGCTCCAACTCGGCCAGCGACATGCCAGCCAGGTCGCTCGGGGATTCGATTTTAGAAAGCAGCTCGTCCATTAGCGGTCCCTTTCCACGACGTATCGGGCCAGCATGACCAAGTGTTCCGCGGGCGGCCCCAATGGCGCCAGCACGTCGCAGGCCTCGGCGATCAATCGCTCGGCCCGGCGACGGCTTTCATCCACGCCCAGTAAACCCGGAAAGGTCAGCTTGCCGCGATTTGCATCCTTGCCGACACGTTTGCCCACTGCCCGCTCGTCTCCGTGTACATCGAGTAAATCGTCCGCGATTTGAAAGGCCAGGCCCAACGAGCGGCCGTAGTCTTCCAGCAGCTTCAATTGCTTTGCGTCGGCCCCGGCGGTCAACGCCCCCAGTTGCAGCGAAACCAGAAACATGGCCCCCGTCTTGCGGCGGTGGATCGATTCCAATTCGGCCAATCGCTCGGCGACCGAGCGACGATCGGCGCCGTTTTGCGCCGCGCTTTGTTCCTGCGCCAAGTCGTCGGCCTGGCCGCCGACCAGCGCCGCGGCGCCGGCCGCTTGTCCCAGCGCGGCGCAGCATGCCACCGCAACTTCTGCCGGCCGAATTTCCGTCGCCAAAACTTCGAAGGCGCGCGTCAACAGCGCGTCGCCGGCCAGGATCGCCGTCGCCTCGCCGTAGACCTTGTGGTTCGTCGGCCGGCCGCGCCGCAGATCGTCGTCGTCCATCGCCGGCAGATCGTCGTGAATCAAGGAGTAGCTGTGAATCATCTCGACGGCGCACGCGGCGGGCAACGCGGCCTCGATAGTACCACCGCAGGCCTCGGCCGCCATTAACGCCAGCAACGGGCGCAGCCGCTTCGCCGGGGCCAGTAAACTGTAACGCATCGCCTCGCCCAACAGAGCGGGGCAGCCCGGCTCGGCCCGCGAGTAGCGGTCCAAAGCCTCCTCAATCTGCGAACGCATCTCCAGCGCAGACTGTTCGAAGGAGGTGGTGAAACTTTGTGACATCAATGCTACGAACTTCGAGCCCGTTTGAGACCTGCCCCGCCATGAGGCAAGCGATCCTCCATTCTAAAACAGGCTTCCCGAAGTGTCTACGTCGCTCTCGTCGTCGCAGGGACCGGAGTTTGGCGCCGGGGGCGCCGCCTTTTTGCCAGGCTCGGTCTTCCGGGCGCGGCGGCGGCCGGGCGATTGCGCCTGTTCTTCCAATGCTAGCGACGCCTCGTCGTCGAACGGCGCCGTGACCGGGTTGCCCTCGGCGTCGACGCCGCTGAGCAATTCGATCCGCCGTTCGGCGCGCTGGAGCAAACCGTAGCACTGTTTCAGCAATTTCACGCCCTGCTCGTAGTGCGACAGCGCCTCGGCCAGGCCCACTTCGCCATCTTCCAACCGGTGGACGATCTGCTCTAATTGCACGAGCGCTTGCTCGAAGCTGGGCGGGCAGGGGGGCTCGTGAGGATGGTTCGGGTCGGTCAAGTTCTAACGGCTCCGGCGAAAAAGCGGCGGTTTTCCAGCAATCGCCCGTTCCGGGGCGGCGCTCGGCGCTGGAAGATTCGAGAGATGATTCTAACCCGGTTCGCCGTTTTCTCATAATCGTGTCCGGATGTATCAAGACGACGACTACGAGGCCGACGACTGGGAAACTGCCGAGCCTGGCGAGGATGACGACGAGGAGCTTGATCTCGTTGCTTGCCCCTCGTGCGGCGAGCCAATCTACGAAGAGGCCGAAGCCTGCCCCTACTGCGGCGAGTACGTGACGCATTCCACGTCGGTCTTGGCGGGCAAGCCGCTATGGTTCATCGTGCTGGCGATCTTGGGAATCATCGCGGTGATCGCAACGATCTTGCACTGGGTCCGGTTTCTTCCCGGCTTCGGCTGATCAGGCATTCCGGATCCGGCGGCGTCTAGGCATGGCGAGCCGGCAGCGTCAAAACATGGCGAGCGGAAGGCGCCGCAGCATGGCGAGCCGGAGGCGTCAGCCTCCGGGTTCTTGAGGGATGCGGCGGCGCTAACCCGGAGGCTCACGCCTCCGGCTCGCCAGACATTCCGGCTCGCCAGGCGTGGCTTGCTAACTTTCCGCGTTCATCCTTTCCACGCGGCTGACGACGCTCCCGCGGGAGAAGCGCGTGGCGATCTCGTCGCCGACGGCCAACTCGGCGGCGTCGCGGACAAGTTGGCCATCGCTCAAGCGTTGCGTGAGGCTGTAACCGCGGCCCAAAACGCTAAGCGGGCTGAGCGATTCGAGATGACTGGCGGCGGCGTCGGTTTGTTTTCGCGCCGCGGCCAGTCGCCGCCGCGCGGCGCGAAGCGAGCGGACCGAAAGCTCGTCGAGCCGCCGGGCCGCGTCGTGGACCAACTCGAACGGCTTGCGAAACATGCGCCGTCCGGCAAGCTGGTCGAGCCGCGCGCGGCTGAGCATCGCCCGGCGCCGCAGCGCGCCGAGCAGCCGCTGCTGCTGGCTGCGCAAGGCGAGCGTGATTTCTTCGGCGGCCGGCACGACCAGTTCGGCCGCTTCGCTGGGCGTCAGCGCGCGGACGTCGGCGACCAGGTCGGCCAAGGTGACGTCGATTTCGTGGCCCACTGCCGAGACGACCGGGATGCGCGAGGCGTGGATCGCCCGCACGACCGCTTCCTCGTTGAAAGCCCACAGATCTTCCAGGCTGCCGCCGCCGCGGCCGACCACCAGGCAATCGACCGGCACGGCGAAGCGGTTGACGGCGGCGATGGCGGCGGCGATTTCCCGCGACGCGCCGTCTCCTTGCACGCGGACCGGCACGACCAGCACGTCGGCGCCGCGCCAACGACGCCGCAGAACTTCCAAAAAGTCGCGGACTGCGGCGCCCGTCGGGCTGGTGACGAAAGCAATGCGGCGCGGAAAGCGAGGCAGGGCGCGCTTGCGGGCCGGATCAAAAAGCCCCTCGGCGGCCAGTTTCTCCTTGAGCTTTCGCAGCGCCAGTTCCAAGGCGCCGACGCCTTTCGGCTCGATCTGGCGAATCACCAACTGGTACGAGCCGCGCGGCGCGTAGACGTCGAGCGAGCCTTGGCAGATCACTTCCAGCCCGTCTTCCAGCTCGAACCGCAAGCGGCTGGCCGCGGTCCGCCACAGCACCGCGCGAATTTGGGCGCGGTCATCCTTGAGCGTCAGATAGCAGTGGCCCGACTGCGGCCGCGAGAAATTCGAAATCTCGCCGGCGACCCAGACTTGCTGAAAATTGCCTTCGAGCAGATCCTTGATCTGGCTCGTCAATTCGAAGACGGACAAGACCTTTTCGGGCGTCTCTTCGGGGAGCAGGCTCATGGCGATTGGGTAGCTTTGAAGCGGGGCAGGGTAGGGGCCATTGTAGCGGGGCGCGGCTGTCGGCCAGAAGCTCAGCCCAGCCTTTCCTTCCGCCGACGACTAGAATGAGGTTATGGACGAACCCAGGTTTCAGTTTAGCCTTCGAGCAATCTTCGGCGTAACGGTGCTGGCGGCTGTTCTCTTGCTCTTCGTCACGGCGCCAAAGACGATCCCTATCGCCATAGCCGGGATCTGCGGCGCTGTGCCGGGGGCGGTTTTAGCACGGCTGACTGGCCGCGACATGATCGATGCTGCGTTCGGGGCTGTCTTTGGCTTCGTAGCGGGCGCCACCTTCTTCCTCGCGATACCGGATGTCAACTAACACCAACACATGCCAAGGACTGCCCCCTCGATCAACTTGCCGTAAGGATGCCATCGGGACGCTTGCTCCACGAAGAGCCGCTTGCCGGCTTACTGGCGGTAAGCCAAAATTGAGAGAGCCTGCCCAAAACGGTTGGAGACGATCCTATGCTAAGCCGCGAAACGCTGGAGATGTACCGCCGGATGACCACCGCCGAGCGGCTGAAGCTGGCCATCGAAATGAGCGACGCGGCGACTCCCTACTTGCTGAAGGGGACGCCCGAGCAAGTCGATCGGCGTTTCGAGTTGCTGCGGCGTCAGAACGACGAACGCAATCGGCGGATGCTGGAGGGCATCGCGCGGACCGTGAAGCCGTCATGAGAGAAGTGTCGAAAGCCCTCGACGACTTCTCGCGAATCTTCGAGCGATTGGACGTCGAGTATGCGGTGATGGGCGGGATTGCGGTCCGTGCGCATGGAATTCCGCGACCGACCCAGGACGTCGATTTCACCGTCGCGATCGAACGCAGCCGCTTGCCCGAGTTTCTTCGACCCCGAAGGGGTCAAATCAATTGCGAACGAGTTTCGAACAGTTTCGGTCCCCAAAGTTTGCTAGCGTTGCCACTGCTTTGGGTTAGGCGCACTAGTTGCTCGCCCTTGTCGCGGCGGTTTCGCCCGACTCACGCCGCGCTGGCCTGCACGAACGACCGATATAGCTCGGCATAAACGCCGCCGGCGGCCAAGAGCTTGAGATGATTGCCGCGCTCGACGATCCGCCCCGCTTCCAGCACCAGCACCTGGTCGGCGTTGCGGATCGTGCTCAGCCGATGGGCGACGACGAAGCTGGTGCGGCCCTTGAGCAACGCGAACAGCGCCCGCTGCAGCCGGGCCTCGGTCAAGGCGTCGACGCTGCTGGTGGCTTCGTCCAAAATCAGAATTCGCGGGTCGGCCAACATCGCCCGGGCGAAACAGACCAACTGCCGCTGGCCGAGCGAAAGACTGCCTCCGCGCTCGCCGACTTGCGTCTGCAAGCCGCGGGGCAGGGCGTCATCGAGCAGGTCGAGGCATTCCAGCCGCCGCACGGCATCGACGACTTCCTCGTCGCGGGCCTCGGGCCGCGCGAAGCGGATGTTGTCCATCACC
>DATNEC010000352.1:0-2272 GCA_035606815.1 Pirellulales bacterium | reverse complement strand
CTGCGCCAGCTCTACCCCAAGGAAGCGGCCGACGCCGAAAAACGGCTGAATCTAAACGAAAGCGGAAAATAGACGCCAGATCGTTCCCGCCTCCGCACTCCTTTCTCCTCACTCCTCGCCATTCGAGAAGCCTCTTCTCGCGCCAATCGCCCGAAGTTATACTGGCAACATGGTTTATTGCCCGCTTGCCGCGGTCGATGAACTCTGCTTGCCGCCGTCCCCCAGGGCCGGGCCTTGACGGGGCGCGCCCCAGTTACTTAGACCGCTTTCTCCTGCCCGACTGCCGCCGCCGACGCGGCTGTTTGAATCTTTATGCCCAAATACGTCGTGCGCTGCGGCATCATGCGAGCCCTGGGCGTGTTTACGACCAGTCGCGGCGAAGCCCTCGCGCGCGGCGCCCAGGTCATCGCCCGGACCGATCGCGGCTTGGAGGCGGGCGAGGTGCTGTGCGAGGCCACCGACCAGGCCGTGGGGCAACTGCAGGATCCCCGCAAAGGGCAGGTCTTGCGTCAAATGACGGCCGAAGATCGCAATGAACTTGCGCGGATGCACGACCAGGAGCGCAGCGAGCACGAAACCTGCGGGCGGCTGATCGCCGAGATGAATCTGCCCATGCAGTTGGTCGACGTGGAGCACATCTTCGGCGGCGAGCGGGTGGTGATCTACTATTTGTCCGAAAACCGCGTCGACTTCCGCGAGTTGGTCAAGCGGTTGGCGGCCGAGTTTCAAACGCGGATCGAGATGCGCCAGATCGGCGTTCGCGACGAGGCCAAGTTGTTGGCCGACTATGGTGACTGCGGCAAGCCGGTGTGCTGCAACACGCATCTCTCGGAGATGCCCCCTGTTTCGATGAAGATGGCCAAGCTGCAAAAGGCGACGCTCGACCCGACCAAGATTTCCGGCCGCTGCGGCCGGCTGAAATGCTGCCTGCGATACGAGTACGACACTTACGAGCAACTGCAAAAAGAGCTGCCGCCGATCGGCGCCGACGTAGTCACGGCCGGCGGTCGCGCGCGTGTGCTGGCCCATGAGATTCTCGCCAGCCAGTTGTTGGTCGAGACCGAAGACCATCGCCGCATGTTGATCGACGCCGCCGACGTCATGACCGTGCTGGGCCGCAGTGCCAGCAATCGTTAGAGAAAGCGTTAGTGGAAGCGACATGCCAGATCCCGCTCAAGAACTTAGCGACCTGTTGCGACAGGATCGGCGCTACAAGATCGAGGCCTATGCCTTCGTCTTCGACGCCTTGGGCTACGCCCACAAGGTGCTCGGCATGGGCCTGGTGCAAGAGAGCGAGGACAAGCCCGAGCCGGGCGGCGGCAAGCGAAGCGGCGCCGAACCGCGCGAAGCCCAGCCGAGCGAAATGGAGTCGAGCGAAACGGAATCCGCCGACGAGCCTGCCGCGGGCGAACGCCACCTGACCGGCCAGCAGTTGTGCGAGGCGATTCGCATTTTCGCCCTGGAGCAGTACGGCTACATGGCCAAATGCGTGCTCAACAGTTGGGGGGTGCATAAGACGGGCGACTTCGGCGAAATCGTGTTCAACCTGATTCGCATCGGGCAAATGCGGAAGACCAAGGACGATCGCCGTGAGGATTTCAATGACGTCTTCGACTTCGAATCGGGCCTGACGCAGAGTTTTCAGATCAAGCATCCATGATCTTGCATGATCTTGAGCGTAACGTCCTGTCTCGCTCCACGGGGGCGGCGAATCTCTCGATGACGAAACGCAAGAGTCCGCCCACCCGTCCGCCGGCCGCCGAAGCGGCTCGCCGCGCGACCGCCGAGGGGCCGCCGCCGCAATTTCCGTTCGAGCCGCGGCCCTTCCAGCGCCGGCCTTGGCTGTTGGCCGCCGCGTCGGCCGCGCTGGCGGCATGGCTGATTTTCTTATTGCTGATGGCCTGGGAACCCTGGGGCCGCGAAAAGAAGCAGCCGACGTTGCCGCGGAACGACGAGCCGGCCAGGGCTGGGGCCGAAAGATAGTATCCGAGTGGGCCGATTACGAGCATTTTCCCGCCCCGCCGCGCCGCTCTCCCCGCGCCTGAAGACCGTGGAGCTTGAAGCCGGTTCGTTTGCGTGGCAGAATCGCCAATCGAACTGGTCGATGGCGCTGATCCCCTCTCCCTTTGGGTGAGCGTAAGGCGAGGGCGAGCGGCCAGTCGCATTCCCCTCGCGCACAGGGCGGAAGAGGGCGAATGCAGTTCGCCGAAGCAACGCGGAGGAGTCTCGCAGCGATGAAGATCGTTCCCTTGGGGGAGAACGTGGTGGTCCA
>DATNEC010000336.1:0-7091 GCA_035606815.1 Pirellulales bacterium | reverse complement strand
AATTGACGCGATGAAAGACGCATGTTATGCGAGTCCGCACGCCGCAACTTCGCATAAGGGATTTGGCGACTCGCGCCAAGACAGCATGGTTAAACTGCGTATTGCCCATTCAGCGTACAGTTCGCGTTGGCCCTGGCCATTGGGGGTTCCTACCACTCGCAACGATCTCCAAGTAACGCAGCGCTTGCCGTCGGCTTCGTTGTGGAGGGTGGGACGCCCATCTCGCTCAACCATCGCTAAAAAAGCGGGCCAAGTTGCGGCGTTACCCTTAATTGAGATCAGCGCTGCCAGCCCGGTTGTACGAACGTCAAACACGTACCCATGCGCCAATGCAGGTGCTCCGGGCGGCAGTCGTGAGATTACGTCTGAGGCAGGCACATAATTAAGTGACTCAACGGGGGTGTCCACTCTAATGATCCTGTGTCCGTCATTTATGACGCGTCGATCAACGCGAGACAACCCCTTGTCATAATCGAAGTACAGATGCCAGTCCGTGCTCTCCTTGTATTTCTTCGTTTTCCATGTCCAGTGCGCGCGCGCCTCGCCTGAACGCAGCCTTTCCCGGGAACTCACGAGAGCGCCGACCGTCCCCGTCGCTGTCACGTGTTGACGCGGGGTAACTTGCCTCACCGCCGGCTCCTCAGCCAGTAACACTGCTCCCGGCCCGAATCTGATACCCCCCAACAGAATTGCGATCAGCGATGCATTGATAAGGTGCCGGTAAGAACAGAGCCGCGCGATTGTGGACAGCATTGTCGTACCTATCAATCGAGTCTTCGAGGGAAGCAATATTCGTTGGGTCAGTTAGTTGGACGCCCGGCCTTACTATCACTCGGCCTCTTTGGCTGCGGCTGGCGGTTGCCGCGCTTCGTCGCTCTCCGGTTGAAAGAACCGGCTGACGCGCCCCAGGCCGTCGAAGATGTACTTCGCAGCCGAAACGTGCCCGGCGTCGTACCAGACGATCTCCGGCTCGCCGAACGCCCGCCAGAGCGACTCGGTGCAGATCGGCGGAATGATCTCGTCTTGCCGGGCGTTGAGCATCAAGATTTTGGTCTTTCGCTTGCGCACGCGATCGGCGTAAGTCACCGGATCGATGCTCTTCCAAAGGCGGATGAATTCGTCCTTCGTGCCGCCTTCGTCGATCCATTTCTGCCGCAAGCGGGTCAGCTTCGGATCATCCCAGGCAACCTGTCCGATGTCGCCGCCCGCCAGCATCAGACAGGCCTTGTGAAATCGCGGCTCGGCCGTCGCCGCGAGCGCACTGGTGATGCCGCCCAGGCTGATGCCGAACACGCCCAGTTGCTCGGGATCGACCTCTTGCTGGGCCGCCAGCCAGGCCGCTCCGCGGCGAATATCCAAAATCGCTTGCCGCATGCCTTCGACGGTCTGCCGCGGGTCTTCCGAAACCATGCGGACTCGGCCCTCGGCCGGCCTGCGAGGGCCGTAGTAAGGAAGTTTCAGAAATAGCGCCGCGACGCCGTGCTGGGCCAAATTGCGGCAGAACAGCCGCGACAGTTCGAAGTCGCCCCCCAAAATGTGCAGCACGACCGTCGCCGGATGTTTGCCGGCCGAGGTCGGGCGGAAATATTCGCAATGCACCGTGTTGTTCACCATGTGCGGCGTCTCGACGGGCGACGGGAACGTGAGCTGCGAAATCGTCATCGACTTCGAGACTGTCGGCAACGGTTCTTGGCGGAACGAGAACTGGTGGGCCTCCAGTCGAAACAGTTCCGGCACGGTTGGCTCATCGGGCGTCGGGACGAATCGCACGTCGCCGGTGCGAATCTCCGTGTCGCCCGCTTGCAAAGGGGGCGAGTAGAAGAAGGCCGCTGCGCAGACCGCGGCCCCGAAAACAAGAACTTGGTTTCGGCAAGACATGATCGTGTGACTCCCTCTAAAATTTCCGCTCCGGACATCGGGCCGGCTGCGCCGCACATGCAATATAGCTGGCGCCAAGCCAAGGCCCCAAATAGGTTTCGACGAGTCGAGTCGAGCGTATGGGCGATATGGATGAGATAGGTGGGGCGCCGCCGACTTGGAGCGATTGTTGTTGGAAGTGTCGGAAACCAAATTGCGGCTCCGACGCTTCTGCGGCGCAGACGACGCGGCTTGACTTGTCGCGCAAGCCGGCCATGCGGTAGGGTCGAGCGCTTGCGCAGCGAGAGGCTGGAACGGGCGAAAATCATGATTTATACGCCTCGTCCGAGACATAAATCATCAGGCGCCTCTGACCATGCTCCCGCCCGGCAATTACGTTCTTTCGCCGAGGCTATCGCGGCGGCGGCTTTTATAATTCCGCCCCAAAATGGCCCGCGGTCGCCCAACAACAGGCCCTGAAACGCCCCTTTTTTACGCGCTGCGGCGAACCGCCCTGCGGCAAACGCCTGGAATTCTCGGCAAATGCCGCAACGGACCGGCCGCCGAAATGAAAAAACGCGCGGCGATATAAATAAATCGGCCGAAATATAAATCACGCGAGGGCCGTTTTGGGTCATGTAGAGCGGGCGCCGCCCCCGGTGACGGACCAGAGGTCCATCCTAGGAAGGTAACTCGCAACGTCTATTGGGCCATTTGTCGGCAAGCGACTATGATGCCCGCCTCGGTAGAAAACCAGAGAGGCCCCGCGTGCATCCGCAGAACGTGCTGATCGTGCAACTTAGCTCGTTGGCAGACGTCGTGCATGCGCTGCCGGCGGCCCAGGCGATTCGCGCCGCGCTGCCCGGCGCCCGTCTCGGCTGGGTCGTCGAAAGCGGGCCCGCCGGCATCGTGCGCCGCCAGCCGTGGATCGACGAGACGATCGAGTGGGACCGCCACCGCTGGGGCGGCTTTCGCAGCTTCACGCGCCGGCTGAAGCGCACCGCCTGGGACGTGGCGATCGACTTCCAAGGGCTGTTTCGTAGCGGGCTGGCGACGCGATTGAGCGGCGCTCCGCGGCGAATCGGCTTCGTGCCGTCGTTGGAAATGGCCCACTGGTTCTACAACGATTGCCTGCCGCTGGAGAGCCTGAACCGCCACGCGGTCGAACGAAATCTCGAATTGGCGACGAAGCTTGGCGCCAGCCTGCCGGGCCTGCCGCTCGACCGGCCCTATCTTCGGCAGTCGCCGCCCGCCTCGAACCGCCAAGACCCGCGGCTGTTTCCGCTACGTCCCAGCGAAGACGACCTAGCGGCGGTCGCAGCCTGGGGGCGAACTCGCGATTTCCAACCGATGCGCGACCAACTGGTCGTTTTGAATCCCTATGCTTCGCGCCCGGCGAACCGCTGGCCCGTCAACCATTTCATCCAACTTGCTGGGCGATTGCTGCGACGGCCTGACGTGCGCGTGGCGTTGTCGGGCGGCGTCTCGGCGCGCGAAACCTGTGACCGAATCGCCGCGCCATTCGGCGACGCCCTGTGGCGCGCCGATGGGCGCTTCAGCCCGATGAGCATGGCCGGCTTGTTTTCCCAAGCCAGCGTCGTTGTCGCCGGCGACAGCGGGCCGATGCACCTGGCCGCCGCTGTCGGTGCGCCGCTCGTGGCGTTGTTCGGCGCGACAAGCGCGCTGCGCACCGGCCCCTACGCCAGCGATGCGATCGTGCTCGATCGCGAGTTGGCCTGTTCGCCGTGCTTGGCGAAACGTTGCCCGCTCAAGTACGACCCGCCGTTGTGCATGGAACAAATCAGCGTCGATCGCGTGCTGGCGGCCGTGGTGTCGCGTCTGGCGCAGCCCCGACAGATTGGCCCTGTGCGAAAATCGGCATAGCGACGCGAAATCCTTCGATCCATTCGTTCTCGGCTCATGGCATCATCGCTCGCACCACCCGCCGACGTTGAATGTCCGCCGTCAACGCCGCGGCGATCGACGAAGCGCCTCGGGTGGCTGGCATTGGCGACGGCGATCGCGCTGGTCTGGGCCGGCTATCGGCGCACGCCGTGCGGAAGCGAAGCGGGAACCGCGTTTCAAGACGCGCCGTCTCCCGAGACCCGCAACGTCGAGCAGCCGACGTTCCGCGTCGCCACGTTCAACATTCATGGCGGCCAAGGTCGCGACGGCCGGCTCGATTTGGGGCGGACGGCCGGCTGCCTCGTGGGGTTCGATTTCGTCGGCTTGAACGAAGTCTATGCGGGCCATTTGTGGGAAGAGGCCGGCCAGGCCGAAATTCTCGGCCGCCGAACACAGTTGGCCTGGCTCTTCGCCCCGGCCGAGCATCGCTGGGGCCACGACCATTTCGGCAATGCCGCACTGACTTCGCTCGCCGTTCGGTCGTGGCAAAGAATCCCGCTGCCCCGCCAATATGGCCATAGCTGCCGCAACCTGCTGCTGGTGTCGTTGGATTATCGCGGCCGGACGGTCCGGGCCGTCATCACCCATCTCGATCGCAGCGACGACCGCGATCGCAGCCTTCAGTTGCAGTTGGCGGCGGAGCTATTTCTGAGCCTCGCGGAACCGGCGATGCTGCTCGGGGACATGAACACCACCGCCGACGAGCCGCCGATCAAGCAATTGCTGGCTTCGCCCGGCGTGGGCGATCCGGTGGCAGAGATTCTGGGGGAGAAAACGCCGCGCCGCATCGACTGGATTTTGACCCGCGGACTGGAAACGATCGATGCCGGGCTGATCGACGCCGGCGCCTCGGACCACCCCTGCGTTTGGGCCGAACTGCGGTTGCCCGACGAGGCGCCGTAGGACGGACTTCCAAGTCCGTCAGACGATAATTCGGCTCCCCCAATCGCGCAGGGCCCCTTAGAATAGAAGGAACGGTTTCGGGCCAATCATGCGAGTCGTTTTCATGCGCAAGATTTCAGGGCAGATGGCCTATCTGATCACGGTCCTTGCAGGCTGCGCGCTGTTGATCGGTTATGTGGTCTGGCCCGAGGCGCAGGCCGGCCCGCAGCGATTGGCCTTGGAAGACATTCCCTTCGACGGCGCCCAAGCCTATGAATACCTAAAGCAAATCTGCGACCTGGGTCCGCGCGTGAGCGGTTCGACGGGCATGCGGGCGCAACAGGAAATGCTGCTCGAGCATTTCGAGCAGTTCGGCGCCGAAACGAAATTGCAGCCGTTCAAAGCCCGCCATCCGCGAGACGGCTCGGCCGTGTCGATGGCCAATCTCATCGCGCGCTGGCGCCCCGAGCGTGCGGAGCGGATCTTGCTCTGCGCCCATTACGACACGCGGCCGTTTCCCGACCGAGACCGGACCAATCCCGAAGGCACGTTCCTGGGCGCCAACGACGGCGCCAGCGGCGTCGCGCTGCTGATGGAGATGGCCCGCCACGTGGGCGAGCTTGACGGCGCCGTGGGAATCGACTTCGTGTTGTTCGACGGCGAAGAACTGGTGTTCGGCGAGCGCGACGAATACTTTTTGGGATCGACCCACTTCGCCCGCGACTACGTCGCCAACCGCCCGCCGGGAGCCTATCGCTGGGGCGTGCTGTTGGACATGGTCGCCGACGCCGATTTGAAAATCCTGCAGGAAGTGAACAGCATGCGCTGGACCGACACGCGGCCGCTCGTCGAATCGATTTGGTCGACGGCCAAGAGGCTCGGCGTGCGCGAGTTCGTTTCGCGGCGCGGCCCCGATCTGCGCGACGATCACTTGCCGCTGCACGAGATCGCCCGGATTCCGGCCTGCGACGTCATCGATTTCGAATACCCGGCGTGGCACACGCAAGCTGACGCTCCCCAACAGTGTTCGGCCTTGAGCCTGGCCAAGGTCGGCTGGGTGATTCAGGAGTGGCTCAAGACGGAAGTCGCGAAGCCGGCTCCGAAGCCCGCCCGGCGAAAATAAAGGAGGAGCGGCAACTTGCCGCTTTTGCACGACCGCCGCAGCGACGCTGCGTGCGAACGACCGTGAAGCTTTCCAATGTTTCTGACGATCACCACCTCTCGAACGCTCGATGCCGCCCCGCGATTGGAGATCGTCGCGCTGGCGGTGCTGCCGGGGGCGGTCATCTTGCTGGCGATCGCGTTGCTCGTCTCTCACTGGCGCACGTGGCGCAGCGCAGGGCTGCATTCCACGAACGAGTCGGAACGGAGCTACCAGCGGCGCCGCTTCCGGCGTCGGATGCAAACCAGCGCGATGCTGGCTCTGGCCGGGGTCGCTTTGGTCATCGGGCAATTGATCCCGCCGCAAGCGCATCCCTCGCTGTTCGTCTTTTTCTGGACCGGCGTCGTGCTGCTGCTGTTTTGGGTAGTGTTGCTCGCCTTGGCCGACGCGGCGGCCACTCGCAACCACGTCGGGCGGTTGCTGCGCGAACGAACGGCCGAGCGATCTCGATTGGAGCAGGAATTGCTGCGGTTGAAGCGCCGGAAAAGCGATGACTTGCCCCCTGGACCGCCCGGCGATTGACCCTCTCGCGGGCTCGCCCTAGACTGCAAGCTGCCTTGTATTTCGGCCGCTTATTTGGAAAACCGCGGATGGATTCGTTCCGCTTATGCGTCGCTCTGGGACCGCTGGCGGTCTACTTGCTGCTGTTGGGGGTGATCAACCTCTCGCGCCGGCCGTTGATGGTCACGGGCGGGCGCGATTTGGCGGCGCTGGGGATCGGCGTCTCGGGGTTGGTCCTGATCGGCCCCGTCGAACTGCTGCTGCCGGAAGAGGCCGTCAACGCCTATCAAAAATATGTTTGGCTGCTGCTGGTCGCCATGTATTCGTTGGGCGTGTCGCTGGCGGCATTGCTCTCGCGCCCAAGGCTAACGATTTACAACATGTCGGTCGAACAACTGCGGCCGGTGCTGGCCGCTGCGATCAACGGACTCGACAACGAGGCTCGCTGGGCCGGCAGCAGCCTGGTGCTGCCGGGGCTGCACGTCGAACTGCACCTCGAACCGAATTCGGTGATGCGAAACGTCTCGCTCGTCGCCTCGGGCGACGAGCAGAGCTATGCTGGCTGGCGGCAACTCGATTCGGCCTTGTCGGCCCGGCTCAAGCCGGCCGAATCGCCGCCGAATCCCTGGGGAGTGGCGCTGGCCATCGCCGCCGCGTTGATGATCGGCGTCCTGGGCTGGCAGATGCTCGAACATCCTCAAGCCATCTCGCAAGGCTTCCGCGACATGCTGCGACTGTAAGCCTGGCCCCCCTCTCCCTTTGGGAGAGGGCCGGGGTGAGGGCG
>DATNEC010000305.1:0-15254 GCA_035606815.1 Pirellulales bacterium | reverse complement strand
AGCCACGCCCTTGCCGCAACACGGCCGCTCGTGGTCTCTGAACATCACGTTGCCGCCTTTGGCGATGTTGGTTTGGAAGCCGGCCGGCGCGTGACTGGGCCGGCGCATGATTTGGCCTCGCGATGCGTTTCACCCTTCTCGGGCCAGCAAGGCCACCGGAAACGAGCGCAAGACTTCCGCCAGCGAGAGCCGCGAGCCGTCTTGGCCCGCCTCGGCGGATTCGCGGTTTTCCCCGGTGAACAGGTTCCGCCAGCGCCTGGCCGGCCACGGCAAAACCAGCGACGTTTCGGCCCAAACATGCTCATCCCACGCCAGGCGGTTTTGCTTTTGCACGGAGAACATGCAGCGAGGCGCCACGACGACCGCCGTCTGTTCGCCATGCACTCGCGCAAACGCGCAAACGTGCTCGGCAAGCGGTCCTTCGACCGAGAGCGGAACGTAGTCGCCCTGCTGGAACAATGCCGCATGGCGGCGCCGGAAATTCAACGTCTGGCAAGTGAGATACAGCTTGATTCTTCCGTCGCGCCAGTGTTCTTGCAACTCGGCCGCCAAAATTCGGAGATCGCCGGCGGCGCGATTCTGCAATTCGCGCAATAGATCTTGGCGCAGCACGAAGTCGACCGGCCGTCGATTGTCGGGGTCGACCAGGCTGAAATCCCAAAGTTCCATGCCTTGGTAGAAGTCCGGCATGCCGGGGACGCAGATCTTCAGCAGCGCCTGCGCCAGTGCGTTGTGTGCGCCAAGCACCGCCACTGGTGCCTGAAAAGCAATCAAGTCGGGTAAAAAGTCATTCTCCGCGCCCGGAGCCAGGACCGTGGCGACGAAGCGCTCGACCGCCTGCTCGTACTCCTCGTTGGGGCTGGTCCAACTCGTGTTGACCTTCGCCTCGCGCAGCGATTTCGTCATGAACTGTTGGATGCGCGCCGTGAATTCTTCGTGGCGGTCGGCGCTCATGGGTTCGAGCGGCCAGGCCCCGACGAGCGTTTGATAAAGCAGATATTCTTCGTTGCCGCTGGGCGCCTCGCTGCCGTCGATATCGGCCTTGTGGCGGCGATTCATGTCGCGCCATCGCGCGATGGCCTGTCCCCAGGCTTGCGGACACTCGGAGAGCACGTTGATGCGGGCCCGCACGTCCTCGCTGCGCTTGGTGTCGTGCGTGGAAGAGGCCAGCATCGTGTGCGGCCAGCGCGCCAGCCGCTCGGAGTTCTTGCGATGGAACTGTTCGAGCGACGTGCCGAACGTGTCTGGGTCGCCGCCGACTTCGGTCAACGACAGCAGCGGATAATCGCGGTAAAACGCCGTGTCCTCCAACCCCTTGGCGATCACCGGGCCGGTCAATTGCTGGAACCGCAGCACGAAATCGAGCCGCTCGTCGCGCTGCGCTTCGTCGAGATTCGGCGGATGATCGAGCAACAGCACCGAGCCGATGAAATTGAAGAGCGAGGCGCTCAGTTCCGGGTTGCGGCGCTTGGCCAGCCGCAAAGCCGCCATGATATGACGCCGGTCGTTGTCGTCGACCGCCTCGCTCCCCGGACGGATGTAGGAGCGATATACCGGAAAACAGGCGATCACCTCCTGCAACGCGCGGCGCAGCGACGACTGCGTGAAATCGCGCGACCAGCGATGGGCCTCCGAGATTCGGTCCAGGCGGCGCGCCAAGACATGCAGCTCGCTGGACATCGAGACTTCGAGAATGGTCTTCTTGCTTTCGTAGGCCACGTCGCGAAAGCGGTCGAAGAGGCCAGTGAAGTTCGCATAAATCGACCGCAATTCCGCGGCGGCCGAACGCTCGACGAACAGGCCGTTCGCCAGGTTGAGATAATCGTAACCGGTCGTGCCCGACACCGCCCACGACTCGGGGAGGGATTCGTCGGGCGCGAGAATCTTCTCGACGACGACATATAAAGCCGTCCGCTCGGGGCGGTCGGCCGCCGGGACGAGCGCCAAATCGTCGCGGCCGACGGCGCGCAGGTATTCGTCTTGCAGATCGGCGAAGTATCGCTCCGGATCGTGCAAACCATCGGGATGGTCGATGCGCAGCCCCGTGACCCAGCCCTCGGAGATGAAGCGAAACACCAACTCATGCGTCGTGCGGAAGACCGCCGGATCTTCGACGCGGATCGCCGCCAACTCATTGATATCGAAGAACCGCCGGTAGTTGATCTCGTCGGCGGCCACGCGCCAGAAGCTGAGCCGGTAGGCCTGCTCGGCCAACAATGCTTCGAGCCGGTCGAAACTTCGCGGATCGCCCGGCCGGCCGTTGAATTCCCCGATTGCCGCGTCGAGCGCCTCGCGCATCGCCGGGCTGGACTGAAGCAACTGGGACAATCGACGCGGGGCCACTTCGCGCTCGAGTTGCCGCTGGTGGACTTTTTCAGGGTCTTGCTCGGTCAACGCCGGCAGGTTGCGCAGCGAAAGGGCGATGCTTTCCAGGTCGGTCCATTGCGGATCGGTGGTCTCGACGCGACCGACCAGATTTTGCTGGACCAACTCCAGAATCTGCGCCCAACTCCGCGGGTTCAGCGGAAACCGCCGGTCGAAATAGGTCAGGTAAAAGGCCCCGTCGGCGAACGCGACCTTCAACTCCTGGCTTTCCAGCACCTTGCCGTATTGTTCGCCCAGAAACGGCAATAGCACGCGGTGCTTGAGTTCTTCTTTCGGCGGGTTCCAGTCGATGTCGAAAAATTTCGCGCATGCCGAGGCCTCGCCGTTTTCGAGCACATCGGCCCAGAGCCGGTTGGCCGGATCGTTGATGCCCATGTGGTTCGGCACGACGTCCATCAACAGCCCCATCTCGCGACGCGCGAGTTCCAAGGCGAAATCGCGAAAATCCTCTTCGCTGCCGAAATCGGGGCTGACGCGCGCATGGTCGACCACGTCGTAACCGTGCGCGCTCGACTCTCGGGCCTGGAACAGCGGCGAAGCGTAAGCGTCGCTGACGCCCAAGCGGTCGAGATATTCCACCAGGTCTTTGGCGTCGCGAAAACCGAACTGCGGATTGAATTGCAGTCGATACGTCGCCAAGGGGACGCGGATAGGCGGCATGGAACGATGATCTCCGTGTGCGGCGCGAAAACACGCGATTGCGAGAAGGCCCCGGAAGGCATGGCGACCCCGCGCGGCTGTCCTAGCCAAGAAAGGGAATCGCGGTTGACGCCGATCGACCGTTTTTCGACGCGGCGTTCGACGGGCCTGCGAATGCGATTATAGCGGCGCCCGCTCGAAAGGCCAGTTCGCCGCGTCTGGCCGGCGGGAGGCCCGTTCGGGGAACGTTAACGCGCCTGTTCCGCCAGGCGGACGACGAACCGCTGCTCCTCGGCATCGAGCTGCTCGAACAGCCGGCCGTCGCGCAGATCGAAAGAGCGGCGCGGCCGGCTGTCCTTGGCGCCGCGCTGGTCGCCGTTGTGAAAGCACCAGCCCGCCGCGCCGCCGGCGCGGGCCTGCGCCAGGTCGGTCAGGAAGTCGTCGGCCGACGGCTGCCAGTCGCCGCTGTAGCCGCGGCGGAATGGCTCCTGATAATGCACCGGGACGACGCGGCCCAGTTCGTCCAGAGCGGCCAGGTACTCGCGGGTCTTGGCCGCGGTTTGCTTCGGCGATGAAGCGTCTCTCGGACGGTGCGGCGAGATGAAGTCGACGCGCACCTGGTTCACGTAGTCGCGCAGCTCGTCGCGGCCGATGTCGCCGCCGTGCGACGCGGTGACGAGCCGCTCGGGGTCGAGCCGGCGGACCAGTTCGCGCAGCTCGCGCAAGTCGTCGAAACTGGTATGCCGCTGGTCCTGAATGTTTCGCTCGTTCGACAAATCGAGATACCAGTTGCGATGCTCCTTGAGCGCCTCGACGATCGTTTGCACGGCGCGGAGATGGGCCTCGTGCGCCATCAGCCGGGGCGGCCCCGTGGCGCCGTCGCCGCGCGAGAGCGAAACGTCGACGATCAGTCCGCGCCGGTCGCACTCGGCGACCAGCCGCACGAGCGATTGCAGAAACGGTTGCCGAGGTTCGCCCGTCAAAGGCTCGACCGCCGCAACGTCGTTGCCGAAAGAGGCCCACGTGGCCCAGACCCGCAGCCAGTTGACGCCGCATTGCCGCATCTGGTCGAGATCGCGGCGCCAGGCGTCCTCGTCGGTCCCCAGGGCGCCGTAATAGCTGATTCCCAACAGAAACGTCGGCCGGCCGTCGATCGTGAACCGCCCTCCTTCGACGCCAAGTGTTGTCGGTGGCGTCAGCTCCTCGGCGCCGCGCACTGAAGCCGAGCAGGCCCATGCCAAGCCGAACGCCGCCAAGAGGAGCAACGCCTGTCGAGGCGATCGTGAAATTTTGACAGGCGGAAGCGAACGATTGCACGTCATCTTCATAACGTTCACCTTTTTTTGGCATTCACTTGCCCGAGGCCGGCGAGTCGCCGATCGCAAAGCATTGCACGCGCCCCTGGCGATCTTTGCAGAATAACCGCCGATCGGCTAATACGACGTGCGGCCAGGCATCGGCGTTAAGCCCCAGATCGCGAACCGCCAGTTCGCGGTACTCGCGGGGCGCCGCGGCGGCGGTTTCGACCAGCGCAAGCTTGCCGCGACCGCCCCACACGATCAGCTTGGCGTCGCCCGTGACGATGCACGATCCGGCGTCGCCGAAACTGCCGCCCGAGAAGCGCTCGGCGCCCGTGGCGAAGTCCAAGCAATGCACCTGCTGCCAGGCCCAGTAGACGTGACCGTCGTAAATGACGGGGCTGCAAACCTTCGACGCCAGGGGCTGTTCCCAAACCTTGTTGGCGCCCTGGAGCGTGACGTCGAGCCGGCAAATCGCATGGCGGTTATAGCTGGACGTGATCAGGACCGAGTTTCCCTCGACGGCGGGCGAGGCGATGTTGTTGGCGAAATCGGTGCTCCAGGGGTACCGGGCGACCGTGCGACCTTCATGGCCGGCGTCGAGCCGCGCAACCAGCAGCCCCTCGTAAGTCATCGCCGCCACGCAGGGCACGCCTTCGACCGTGATCGGCGCCGGGCGTCCGGTATGGCCGGCCGGGTCGCGGCACTCGCTCGTCCAAACGCGGCGCCCGTCGCGAACGTCAAAGCCCATCAGCGTCCCTTCATCGTCGCCGACCTCGACGATTACCCAGTCGCGGTGGACCAACGGCGACGTGGTATAGCCGTAGTCTCTCAAGCCCGAGCGGCCGTGGCGGGGGCGCCGCGGCACGTCGTATTGGTCATACAGGTTCAGTTCCCAGAGATGACGGCCGCGCTCGGCTTCCCAGCAGTTCAGATCGCCGTCAACGCTCAACGTGAAGAGCCGTTTCGTCGTGGCGTCGTACTCGGGCGTCGAGGACGGCCCGCTGTAAAGCCCTTCGTCGCCCGTGGCCCGCCGGCCGTACTTCGGGCACTTGTACGACTGCTTCCATAGCTCGCGGCCGGTCGCGGCGTCGAGGCAGACGATCGATTCGCGGCCGTCTCGCCAACCCTGAGCAAACACTCGGCCGCCGACGACCAAGGGCGAGCTTGCGCCCTGGCCGACGTCCGCGCTCCAGACCGCCTCGCCGATCGGCCAATCGCCCGCGCGATAGCCTGAGCGCTCGGCGACGACGTCGCTGCGCTGCGGTCCGCGCCAATGGGGCCAATCGTCGGCGAGCAGGGTTCGTATGCCGATCAAGCAAGCCGAAGCCCAGACCAGCGCGCCGAACAGGGACCGCAAAGAGGGAGGCTTCATGAAATGAGGTATTCCGCCAAGAAGCTTCAAAACAACTCGTGGCGAACGACCCCCGTGCCGGCGATCGGCAGCGGCCGGTTGAGGCGGTCGGTCATCTGCGTGTGCGGATCGATGCCGAGCAGATGGAACGTCGTCGCCAGAATGTCCTTGGGTGAAACGGGCGTGTTTTCCACGTCGCCGCCGATCCGATCGCTGCGACCGACGACCTTGCCGCGCCCGATACCGCCGCCCGCCAGCACGGCCGAGTAAGCGCGCGACCAGTGATCTCGGCCGCCGCCCTGCGCACTGCTGATCTTCGGCGTGCGGCCGTGTTCGCTGAGGCAGACGACGAGTGTGTCGTCCAGCAGGCCGCGCTCGTCGAGATCGCGAATGAGAGCGGGATAGGTCTGGTCGAAGACCGGGAGCAGATAATTCTTCAGCCGCGGAAAATGGTTCGCGTGCGTGTCCCAAACGCTGATGCCGTAAGGCCCGACCGGATCCCAAAACACGGAGACGAACTTGCTGCCGGCCTCGACCAGGCGCCGAGCCGCCAGCGCGGCCTGGCCGAACAGCGTCATGCCATACTCCTCGCGGACTCCGGCCGGCTCGCGCTGGATGTCGAGCGCGTTGCGAATCGCCGGCGAACTGAGCAGCGAGTAGGCGGCCCGTCGCTGCTGGACGTAGGTCTCGACTTCGGCATGGCCTTCCAGCCGCTCGCGCGCCCCGTCGAACTGCGACAGCAGCGAGCGGCGCGAGTCGAACCGCTCCGACGAGATATCGTCTTGCCGGGCCGCCGACAGGACGAAGCGGCCGCCCGGCTCGACGCCGGCAAAGTGATCTTGGACGTCGAAGCCTTGGTTGGGAGAGAGCTTCGGAACGGTCCGCGTCGGCTTGCCGTCGTAGGCCGTCCACACCGGATCATGGGCCTGGCCCAGAAAGGCCGCGTAGGGCCCCGACAAAGGCGGCTTGTCGGTTGAGCGCGAGCCGAACAGCCAAGGCAGCCCAATATTGCGAGGAATTTCGGGCAATCGCCCGCCCGAACGTCGCAATTCAATGTGATCGACGATCGAACCGATAAACGGCCAGTGGGCCGGGTCGCGCGGCTTGTCCTCGATGGCCGGCGAATAGGTCGGCATGCCCGTCAGCGCATAAGCCACGCCGTGGACCGGAAACTGGTGCGTCATCGACCGCACGACGGTCAGGCGGTCCATGACCTGCGCCGTCCGCGGCAGCCCCTCGCAAATCTGCAAGCCGGGCACGACCGTGGAGATCGGCCCCATTTCTCCCTTGACCTCGTCGGGCGCCTGGGGCTTGGGATCGAACGTCTCGTGCTGCGCCGGAGAGCCGAACAAAAACAGCAAGATGCACGCTTTCGCCTGGCCGAACGTAGAAGAAGGAGACTCCGCCGCCGGCGCCGCGGCGAGGCGCGTGAACAAATCGACCGAAAGCCCGAAAGCGCCCAGCCCGCCAATGTGCAGCAGGTCTCGTCGTGAGAAGCCGTCACACAACCGTTTCTGCGATCCGTAGAGGGGTATCATGTTATCTCATCCTGCGGCGGCGATCGTGCCTGGTTCGACTATTGTACCAACGCCGGCGGGGCGCGTAGAGCAAGCGTCCTCGCTTGCTTCGGCGGCGCCACGCGACACAAGCGGGACGCTTGTGCTACCGCGGCGGGCCGACGGGTTTATTCTTTAATGACCGGGACTTTCCGCCAGCCCGTGAAGCTCTCGGTGAACTCGCGAAACGAAAAACACCACACGACCAGCTTCTTGCCCTTCAAGTTATCGCGGCGACGGAGCAGCTCGATGCGCGTCGTGGTGGCCCCCGAGCCGCGCACGCCGACCAGATCGACCGGCGCCCCCAATTGCAACGCCAAATGGTCGGGCAGTCCGGCGCCGCGGGCGAACAGCTCTGGGTCGTGGAACACCAGCGTGTGGCTGTCGCCCATCAGCAGCACGGGGCTGTTGCGATCCGGTTTGACCGGCACAAGGGCGCCTCCCTCGCGAAGACCCACGAACGACAACGGCAGGCGTTCGCGGGCCGGCTGCGATTCGTCGAGCAGCCGCGCCAAGTCGCCGGAGATTTCCTGCTCGCGAGTTTCCACGTCGTACTTCGCCGGCTTGCGCTCTTTGAGCCACGCTCGATCTCGCACGCGGTCGGCGATGGCCTTGGCCGCCAGGGCCGCCGCCGCACCGGACCAATGCGTGTCCGTGTGGCAATACATACCCGCCGCCTCGCCGCGATGTTCGACGAACAGCGGCAGCAAATCGACCACATTGACGCCCCGCTTGCCGAGCAATTCGTAGAATTCCTGCTGCCGCGGATCGCAACGCCGCTGGCTTGCGCCGAGGCCGACTTCCGGCGCAAGGCGGTCGGGATAGGTGGCGGCCTTGGCGGGAACGGGGACGACGAGCAGTTCGATGTCCGCTTTCTTCAGTTGTTCGTGAAAATCGACAATGGCCGGCAGCGGGTCCGCGTATTCCGGCTTCGACGAGCGGCTGACCGCGGTCGCACGTTCGCCCCAGAACGGCCCGACGCTGAGCGAGCGCAACTCCGGCACGAAGAACAGCCAGCCGTCTTTGCCGGCGATCACGCTGCGATTGACTTTCTCAGCCGCCGAGACCTTGACCCGCAAGGCGTCGAGAAAGTCCTCGACGGCATCGGCTTGGGCAGGCGGCGTCTGAAGGAACGTTCCCAGCACCAAGGCGGCCAGCGCGGCCAAGGTAGCTCCGACACTCCGTGGCGGAGATTTGCTTGCCAAAGGCGACGCCCTATCTTTTCCGTCACCGGGCGCCGGGACTACTTTCCACGGCGATTGCTTTTCGTCACGTTCCGTCATCGAGTGGCTTCTCCCCAATACAATGGCAGATCGATCAGCGCGAAGTCGGGATCGTCGAGTTCGATGCGCGTGAAACTGCCGTATTTCGTGCGAACTTCATCCCACGGCTTGAGCGCCAGCGTGATCGCGTCGCCCGGCTTCCAGCGCGCGGCGTCGGTCCAGCGGTTGTCTTTCATGCCCCACAGATGGACGACGATTTGCCGGCCCGGCGCCGAACCCGCGACGGCTTCGAGCGAGGAGAGGTGCAGCGACGTGACGGCATCGCGATACGGCACGCTGCCGGGTTGCGGCACGCCGGCGGCCGCCTCGACCTTGGCGCGAATGACGAGCTCTTCACGCGGCGGCGCGGCCGACCGCGGCGAGGCGGGCGGCGGAGTTGTATTGAGGCGCCGGGCGTCGGGCAATGCGATCCTTTTCCAATCGCCGACGGCCAACTCGCGGGCGGCGAATTCCCAGATCACCAGCCGCTTGCCGGCCAGTCGATCGTCTCCGCGGGCCATTTCCTGGGCCAGCGTCTGCCGCGTGGCGTAGGCCCCGGCGTCGTTTTGCGAGATGCGATCGATCGGCCGCCCCAGCGCGAGGCTCAACTGTTCGGCCAGCCCCGCCCCGGCGCCCCACCGCATGGCTTCGAGCGAATAGATGTTCGTGAAGCTGTCGCCCAGCAGCAGCACGTCGGCCGACGGGTCGCCCCGCCATGCTTCGCCCCGCGCGTCGAGCACCTGGCGAATCTCCACGGCCTCGGGAGCGAACAGCGTCTGCGCTTCGGGCAACCGCAGCATGCCGGCGATATCGCCTAGGTTGCCGACGCCTTCGGTACGCGTCTGGAAGTTCGTCGGCGCGTCGGATGCCAGCGAAGTTCGCTCGGTGACGAACCGCCCTAGCCGCTCGGCGACATGCTGCATGGCGTCGGGCGTCCAGTGCGTGTCGGTCTTGAGGAACTGGGGCCGGCCGGTTTTTATCCGCCGCTGCTGCAAGAACGGCGCGGGATCGAAGACCAGCACGCCTTCGCTCTCGAGCGCTTGTTTCCAAGCGTCGAACGAGGCGTTTTGCAGCGCGCGCTGCGCGCCTGTATAGCGCGGCGAAAGCATTTCTGGATGGATCATCGCCTTGCCGGGCGCCGGCACGACGACCAGTGCGATGCCGCGGCGCCTTAGTTGTCGGGCAAAATCGACGATCGCGGCGATCGGGTCGGGCTGCGGCGGCGCGGCGTACGACTTGCCGCTTTTGGCCCGCTTGGCCAAGGCCAGCGGATCGAGAAAGCCGGGACCGGTGAGATAATCGATGCCGGGCCGATAAAACAGCCAGCCATCGCGGCCGAGGTAAGCCTTTTCGTTGCCCAGCCCGCCGAACCGAGCGAGCGCCTGTTGCGTCGGCCCCAGCAAGCCGTGCGATAGCAGAGAGTCGTCTTGCAAGCGGCTTTCATAGTCGTCGATGCTTTTGAGCAGGACGCGGTTGGCGGTCAAGGTCCGCTGCCAAAGGTCGCCTTCCGCTCGACGAAAACTCTCCGGGACGCCGGGCAAGCTCGTCACGATCGCCAGCGAGCGCGGCCAAACGCTTTGGCCCGCTTGATGGGTTGAGATGCTCCGCTCGTAGGCCCCTTGCACCAGCGGGACGGCGAGCAAGACGAGCAAGAAAACGGCGGTCATCGCCCAAGCCAGCCAGGGCGAAATCTCGGTGACGCCGATTTCGCGCTTGGCGATCTCTTCGCGGCTTAACGGAGGCGGCGGTTGCTGGGATGAATTGTTCATTCAAAAGATGAAATAAATAAACGGATTATACGATTGCGTGGTCAGCATCAGGAGCGACAGCCCGAGCAGGCTGAAGGCGAATGCGGCGCGCAACGGCGTGATGCGGCGCGTGAAATCCCAGGTTTGCGGCGCCAGCCAAGTGACCGCCGCGGCGGCGGCGAGTGAAACGAGGTAGAACGGTTGATAAATGATGCCGGCGATCAGCCCGGCCGATGGCGACGGCGTCGCCAGGCCCAGCAGGCTTAGGCAGTATTCGAGCGCCCGCGGCAGCGTGTCGGCCCGGAAGAAAACCCAGGCGAAGCAGACAATGACGAACGTAACAAGCGTCTTCAGCGGCGCCGGCAAGCGGCGATAAAAGCCCTCTTTGCCCTGGAACCTCTCGAAAGCCAGCATCGCCCCGTGGATGGCGCCCCAGATCACGAAGTTCCACGAGGCGCCGTGCCACAACCCGCCGAGCACCATCACCGTCGCCAGGTTGGCGTAGGTGCGGGCCGTGCCGAGGCGATTCCCGCCCAACGGCACGTAGAGATAATCTCGCAGCCACGTCGAAAGCGAAATGTGCCAACGGCGCCAGAAGTCGGTGATCGATTGGGCCTGGTAGGGCGAATCGAAATTCTTGGCGAACACGAAGCCGAACATCAACCCCAGGCCGATCGCCATGTCGGAATAGGCGCTGAAGTCGAAGTAAATCTGAAAGGCGTAGCCGATCACGCCGGCCCAGGCCTCGGGGCAATCGACCGAACCGGCGTTGAAAACCGTGTCGGCCACCTTGCCGCAGGCATTGGCCAGCAAGATTTTTTTCGCCATGCCGAAGGAAAAGAACGCCACGCCGCGGGCGAACTTCTCGGCCGAATAAGTGCGCTCCCGCAATTGGTCGGCCACGTCCTGAAAACGAATGATGGGCCCGGCGACCAACTGCGGAAACATCGCCACGTAGCACGAAAAGTCGGTGAAATTGCGGATCGCCCGAGCGTCGCCTCGATAAACGTCGATCGAGTAGCTCATCGACTGAAATGTATAGAAGCTGATGCCCAGCGGCAGCGTGACGCGAAAAAACGTGTCCCATTGGGCGGCGTCGAGGCCCAGCCAGCCGACCAGCGCGTTGTACGAATCGACGCCGAAGTTGAAGTATTTGAAAAAGCCCAACAGCGACAGGTTCGAGCAGACGGAGACGGTCAAGGCGATTTTCTGCCAGCGCGTTCGCGGGCCGCCGGGCGGCAGCAGCGGCGTCGCCTCGTCGTCCCAACCCGGCCATCGGCCGACGAGCACCAGCCCGCACACGTAGTCGATCACGGTCGAGACGAACATCAGCACGACGAACAGCGGATTGGCCCAGCCATAGAAGACGTAGCTGGCAAGCGTCAGCAGGAAGTGCTGCCCGCGCCGCGGCGCCGCGTAGTAGAGCAGCAGCGACAGCGGCAGAAAGTAGAAGATGAACAGGTGAGAGCTGAAGACCATGTTAGTCGAGTTTATTGCGGGAAGCTCAACGCGGGGTGCGAAGCGGAAGGCTCAACCGAGTTCGACCTCGCTTTCCGCCAGCGCCAGCCGGTTGCACGTTGGTTCGCTTCAAAGAAAAATGAAATACGACTCTCGCCCCAATCACGGTCGCACGTCGTAATATCGCGGCCGGGCGAGATCGTCGTCGGAGTCGAACTCGTCCTTGGTCACGAAGCGTTGCAGTTGCGGGTTTCGTTCGACCGGCTCCAGCAACAATTGCGTTTTCATCCCCGGCTTCCCATCGGCGATCGGCTCGGGCCGCCCGTCGAGCAAGGCCCAATGGGCGACGAGGATTTCGCGCTGACCGTCCAGCTCAGACGGCGGGTTTCCGGCCACGCGGTACTTATAGACCGCCAGCGCCGAGCGATAAGGCTTGATCTCGTCCAGCGTCGGCAGCGGCGAGCGAGCGACCAGTTCGACATCGACCACGAACCGCGGCGCCGCCGGCCGCGATTTGACGAGGTGCAAATATTGCACGGCGTCGCGGCGGATTTCCTCGGCGTCGAGCGCTCGGCTGAAAATCGCCACGCCTTCAACCGCCCCAGCCCAATCGCGCGACCCGTCCCATTCGTCGCCCAGCAGCAGGTGTTGGGGCGACCAGTTGCTGAAATCGCCCTGCACGTCGCGACCCCGGTAAACTTCGTTGCCGTTCAGGTAGCAGGCCAACTCGCCAGGCCGATACGTCACCGCCACATGCTGCGGCTGGCCGGCCGCGACACGGCACAACGTCACTTCGGGGTTGACGCCGTTCGTTCCCGTGGCCGGCGTGCGCAAGCGAAAGATCAGCCGGTCGTCTTGCTGACCGAGCGTGAAGTTCCGTTCGCCGGCGCTGGTGGAAAAGGTGACGATCCGCGCCGGCCCGTTTTGCTTCAGGTGGTCAGGCTCGATCACCGCTTCGATCGTCAGTTGGCCGCTCTTGCGGCAGGCTTCGAGCAACTCGCTGTCAGCATCTTTGACCAGATAGGCGCCGCCCGTGAGCACCAGCCCTTGATTGCGATTCAACCGTGCTCGCGCGCGCGGCCCGAGCGCGTAGCTGCGCTGGCGGCCGTCGGCGCCCGGCGCCAAGTTCGGCTGCTCGGCGGTTTGAAACAGGAAGACCAAACCGTCCTTTCGCAGAGGCCAACTCGACGCGACGATCTCCAATCGCGCGGGGGCCATGGCGTTGGGGCGCTGCGCACGGTCTGAAACGCCGCTTAAGTGTAAGACGTCGTTTTTGGTCAGATTGCCTGCCAATTGCAAAAGGAGTTCGCGGCCGTCGGCGCCCAGCGAGGCCTTGGCCGTTTTCAATCCCGATTCGAGCTGCGCCTGCAAGCCGTCGATGCGAATCGGCTCGTCGAACAAGACCGCCAGTTCGTTAGGTTTCGTCAGCCAGGCGCTCTCGGGCTTCGGCGGCGCCGCGGGCGAGATGCGAACCAGCCCGCTCAGCAAGCGCTTCTCGCGGCGGGCGCGAACGCGGTATTCGCCCGGCTTGGCGTAGTCGTGCTTCGCCTCTCGGCCGCGTGCGGTCTGGCCGTCGCCGAAGTCCCATTCCCATTCGTCTTGCGAGCCTTTGACCGCCAACGGCGCCGTGTATGGCGCCTCGCCGGCGAATTGTCCCAGGGCCAAGTCGGCGACATATACGTCGGGAAAGCGATCGTTCTTGGCGTCGAACGTGTAACGCACCGGCCGGTCGATGACCTCCAGTTTTTCAGGATCGAGCCGGGCTACGAACACGTCGTAGTCGGAGGTGAAGTGGTCGTGCTGGTTCGGCGAGGCGGCGAACGTGAAGTACCGGCCGTCGCGGGAGATCATCGGAAAATAGAGGTAGCTGCGCTGTTTCGGCATCCGCGGATCGGCGGCTGCCAGGATCGGCGCGACCTGGCGTGTGCGCAAATCGACGCGGTTGATCGGCCCGCCGGCGCCCCCCATCCAGAATCCCCAGCGGCCGTCGTGCGTGAAATAAGGCTGGCAGCCGCCGAAGGCGTTTTGATCGACGATCGCCGACTTGGCCGCGTCGTAGATCGAAAACGTCGGAATGCCGGTCGTGGCGTGCGTCTTCGTGGCATTGATCAGGTAGCCGGCGTCGGGGTGCCCCTTGGCGGTCAATCGCGCGCCCTTGCCGGATCGCAAATCGAGCTCGACCGAATAGCCCTCGCCGTCGATGTAGACCAGCCGATCGTTGTCGAGCCAGACGGCGCCGCGGTCTTCGTAATAAGCCCTCGCCGCCGGCGCCAGTTGCTTCGGTTCGCCCCCTTCGGAGGAAAGCAGGTACAGCGGGCCGCCCTGGGCAGCGCGATGATCGTAGGTGTCGAAGCCGGGCGGATAGCTGATGTAGACCAACCGCGTGCCGTCGGGCGAGAGATGCGGACAGTAGTGCTCGCGGTCCTGCTCATCGCGGCTGATCTGGCGCAAACCGGAGCCATCGAGGTCGCGCCGCCAAATGCGCCAATGTCCCGAGCGGTTCGATTCCCAGACGACGAATCCCTCGCCCGCGGCAGCCAGCTTTTGCCATCCGGCCCGCGTTTCGGCATCGGGCTCCTCGGCCGCGGCCGGCAAGCCCGCAAGCCACGCGGCGAAGAAACCGCTCAATAGCGTGAACCTGACCGCCCCCCCTCCAGCACAAGCACTCATCGGCAGCCTCCGCAAGCATTGGGTCGAACCGGCGGGCGCCGACTCACACCTTCGCGAAACAGGTCTTTGCGAAACAATGGTCGCCAGCCAGGGCCGTTGTTACAAAGTTACGATAACGCAAGCCGCCGACGGCAAAGTAGCAGGCACGCTCCGCGTGCCGTAAGCCGCATGGCAATCGGCATCAAGGTTCATTCTTTGCCCCGGATGCGATTCAGGATGGATGCTCTCTGCACGGGTCCGCTGCGGCACGCGGAGCGTGCCTGCTACGATGGCGGATTTTCGCATAATCGCACCGCGAACAGGTAACATTCGGCCATCATTGCGACCATGATACATTAAATGAACGACGACTCGGCGCCCGACGATCCCGTCGAACTCGACTTCAATACGATCCTGTGGCGGACTCAGGCCGCAATCCGCGCGTTTATCGCGGGGATGGGCGCGGCGGCCCATGAGGTCGACGATCTGGCGCAAGAGACCTATTTGGAACTGTATCGCAACCTGGAAAAGATTCCGCAGGGCGTCGCCCCGGAACGCTGGCTGAAAGGCATCGCCCGCAATGTCTGCCTGAATCATTTTCGCCGCACCGCTCGCCGCAACCGGCTGCACCGCGAGGCCCTGTGCGAGTTGCTGGCGGCGGCCGAATGCGGCGCCGACGGGTTGTTCGGCCGCCACTCGATGGGCGGCATGTTGGAAGATTGCGTCGGCAAGCTGCCGCCAAAGCAGCGGCGCCTCATTGAACTGCGCTACCAGCAAGATCTTAGCTCGGCGGCGATCGCCGAAAAGCTCGATTCGACGGCCGAGGCGATTCGCGTGCTGCTGTTCCGAGTGCGCGGAGTGCTGAAAGATTGCGTTTACCGCACGTTGGCGGACCAGTCATGAGC
>DATNEC010000296.1:0-5131 GCA_035606815.1 Pirellulales bacterium | reverse complement strand
GGCCAGCTTGCCGCCGGAGGCCTTGGCGCTGTATCGCAGCCGCGTCGATCCTCAAGCCGAGCGCTGGTATCGAGAAGGAATCCGCCAGCGGGCGGCCGGGCCGCTACGGGCGGTGGTCGAGCAACTATTCTGCAGCAGTTGGGGCGACGAGGCGCTCGAAGCGCTCGGCGAGTTGGCGCTCGAACAAGGCGATTACGGCAACGCGCGCGGACATTGGCAGCGCATCTTGCCGCCGGACTATTGGCTGAAGTGCAATCCTGAGTTGGCCCGCGAGGACGGCACGCCGATGGTGCTGGTCTACCCCGATACGAACTTGCCGCTGGTCGAGCTCCGCGCGCGGCTGGTGTTGCTGTTGATTTTGGAGGGCGAGGTCGACTCGGCGCAAAGCGCCTTGGAGGCCTTTGCCCAAGAGTTCGGGTCGGCCGAAGGCAAGCTGGGCGGCCGGCAAGTGGTTTACGCCGAGCGGCTCGGCGAACTGTTGACGGAAAGCCGGCAATGGCCGCGAATCGAGACCAACGACGACTGGCCAACCTTCGCCGGCTCGCCGACAAGGAACAAGGCCGCCTCGCACGGCGTGAAGCTAGGTTCGCTGCTTTGGCGACAGCCGCTGTCTCCGGCGCCGGCGCCCGAGTTCAGCTACTCGGTCCGCCGCGTGGCCGAGCGCAAGGACGCGATGCTCAGCTACCATCCCTTGCTGGTCGACGGCTTGGTGCTGGTCAACACGGCCGACGAGATTTGCGCCTACGATGCCAAGACCGGCGCCGCGGCTTGGGGCGACGACCCGGTGATCTTTTCCGCCAATCGGATCGATCAAGGCCTGGCCCGCGCCTTGAACGCCGCGCGGCACAGCAGCCTGGGCGCTCCGCGGTTCACGATGACGGCCTGCAAGGGGCGGCTCTATGCACGGATGGGCAACCCCGTGACGAGCAGTTCGCATGAGGCGTTCGGCCAGCCGCAACCCGGCTATCTGGTGTGCCTCGATCTCCGGGCGCAAGGGAAACTGCTCTGGGACTCGCGGCGCAGCATTTCGCGCGAGGAAGGCTGGACCTTCGAAGGTTCTCCGCTCTCCGATGGCGAAGATATCTATGTGGCCATGCGCCGCAGCGGGGTGCAACCGCAAGCCTATGTGGCCTGCCTCGACGCCGAACGAGGCCGCTTGCGTTGGCGACGGCTGATCTGCAGCGCCGAATCGCCGGCCCAGGGCCAGTCGGAAGAAATCACGCACAACTTGCTGACGCTCGATCATGGCACGCTGTATTACAACACGAATTTGGGGGCCATCGCCGCGATCGACGCACGCGACGGACAGCCCAGGTGGATCAGCCGTTACGAGCGAGTCGAAAAGATCGAAGTCAACGACCGGGCCAAGCACCTCTACCGCGACTTGACGCCTTGCCTCTATGACCGCGGCGTAGTCTACGTCGCCCCGGCCGATTGCCGCGAAATTTTGGCCATCGACGCCTCGACTGGGCTGGTGATCTGGCCCGCGCCGCACGCGGAGGATGCCGTCCACTTGCTGGGCATCGGCGGCGGGAACTTGCTGGTCAGCGGCGACAAGTTGTGGTGGATCGACACGTCCACGGGCAAAGCCGTCCACGATCCGTTCCCCGCCTCTCCGCCTCCTAAAGGCTTCGGCCGCGGCGTGCTAGCCGGAGACGACGTGTATTGGCCGACGCAAACAAAGATTTACGTGTTCGATCAGAAGACGGGCGAGCAAAAATCGGACATCGAACTATCGACGCGCGGCACGAACATTTCGGGTGGCAACTTGCTGGTCAACGGCGATTCGCTGCTGATCGCCACCAGCCGCGAGTTGCTGGCCTTCAGCCCCACCAGCGGCCGCCGCGATGGCGACCCGCCCGGCGCCCAGCGCGACCGACAAGAGATTTCTCGCAACGAACAGGGAACCGCCGAACATGCTCGCAGACGATGACGTCGAAGCCGTGCAGAAACTCAACCAGGCCTATCGCCGGATCACCGACGAACTGGGCAAAGTGATCGTCGGCCAGCGGCACGTGATCGAGGAGTTGCTGGTGGCGATGTTCGCTCGCGGCCACTGCCTGTTGGTGGGCGTGCCGGGCTTGGCCAAGACGCTGCTGATTCGCACGCTGGCCGAAACGCTGTCGCTCAAGTTCAGCCGCATCCAGTTCACGCCCGACCTGATGCCGTCGGACATCACCGGCACCGAAGTGATCCAAGAAGACAAACTGTCGGGCACGCGCGAGTTCCGCTTCATCGAGGGGCCGATCTTCGGCAACATCATCCTGGCCGACGAAATCAACCGCACGCCGCCCAAGACCCAGGCGGCCTTGCTCGAGGCGATGCAAGAGCACCAGGTGACCGTGGGCGGCACGCGGCGCCGGCTCGCCGAGCCTTTCTTCGTGCTGGCCACGCAGAACCCGATCGAACAGGAAGGGACGTACCCGCTGCCCGAGGCGCAGCTCGACCGCTTCATGTTCAACATATTCGTCGACTATCCCAGCGAGGACGAGGAGTTTCAGATCGTCAAGCGGACCACGGCGGCGATCGACCATCAATTGGCGCCGACGCTCACGGCGCCCGAGATTCTCGACCTGCAAGACATCGTGCGCAAGGTGCCGGTGGCTGATCACGTGACGCGCTACGCCTTGAAGTTCACGCGGCTGACGCGGCGCGAGCAGAGCGAGGTTCCCAAGTTCGTCCGCGACTACGTCAGTTGGGGCGCAGGCCCGCGCGCCAGCCAGTACCTGGTGCTGGGGGCGAAGGCGCGGGCCGTGCTCCACGGCCGGTTCTACGCCAATTGCGAGGACGTGCGTGCCGTGGCCCACCCCGTGTTGCGGCACCGGATCATGACCAATTTCAACGCCGAAGCCGAGGGCGTGAAGCCCGACGACATCATTCAGAATTTAATCGATGCCATTCCGGCGGCCGACGAAGAGGCCGTAGCTCGTGGAAAACTACCAGAAGTATTTAAATCCGCAGACGCTGTCTAGGCTGGAAGGACTCGAGCTCCGTGCCCGGCTGATCGTCGAAGGGTATGTGTCGGGCGTCCATCGCAGTCCGTATCACGGCTTCTCGATCGAGTTCGCCGAACATCGCGAGTACGCGCCCGGCGACGACTTGCGCTACGTCGATTGGAAGGTCTTCGGCAAGACCGACAAGGTTTATCTCAAGCAGTACGAAGAAGAGACGAACCTGGTCAGTTATTTGCTGCTCGACACGAGCGAGAGCATGCGCTATCAGAGCGAAGGCGCGGCGCTATCCAAGTTGGAGTACGCGCAATGCATTGCCGGGGCGCTGTCGTATCTGATCTTGCAACAGCAGGACAGCGTCGGGTTGGTGACGTTCGACAAGGAAATCCGGGCCTTGATCCGCGCCAGCAGCAACCCCTCGCACTTGAAGTCGCTGCTGCACGTGATGGAGCAATCGGCGGCCGAGCGCAAGACGGCGACCGGCCCGATCTTTCACGACCTGGCCGAGCGGCTGAAAAAGCGGGGAATCGTGGTCGTGCTCAGCGACCTGTTCGACGACGTGCCTTCGATGCTGGCCGGGCTGAAGCATTTCCGCCATCGGCGGCACGAGGTGATTCTGTTTCACGTGCTCGACCCCTCCGAACTCGACTTCCCGTTTCATCAGCCGACGTTGTTCAAAGGACTCGAAGAGTGGCCCGCGGTGCTGGTCGATCCGCGCGGTCTGCGGAAGGCGTACCTCGCCGAGTTCCAAAAGTTCGTGCATGCAGTCAAGCTAGGCTGCCGCAAGGAGCGAATCGATTACGTCGAGATGCGCACCGACCAGCCGCTCGACGTCGCGCTATCCAGTTATTTGTCGTCGAGAATGATCAGGACGAAGTAGGTTTCAAGTTCCAGATTCCAGGTTTCAGGGTTTTCGAGAGCATGATTGGTTTGATGACGCTACGCACTGGATTTCCTCTTTCCAAACTGGAATTTGGAACCTGGAACTTGGAACCCCATTAACCATGTCTCCCCCCGCCTCCTTGTTCGCCTTCTTCAACCACCCGGTCATGCTGGCCTGGTTGGCGGCGGCGGCGGCGCCGCTGGTGATCCATCTGCTGAACCGCCGCAAGCATCGCGAGGCGCCCTGGGCGGCGATGCAATATCTGCTCGCCGCAATTCGCAAAAGCTCGCGCCGAATTCGCATCGAGCAATGGCTGCTGCTGGCGATGCGCACCTTGCTCGTCGTGTTATTGGTGCTGGCGATGGCCGAGCCGGTGCTGGAGCGGGCCGGGATGACGTTCGTCACCGGCCAGCGGACCCACAAGCTACTCGTGGTCGATGGCTCGTACTCGATGGCCTGTCGCGCCGCCGATCAGAGCCGCTTCGAGCGGGCCAAGGAACTTGCGGCGCGGATCGTCAGCGAAAGCCGCCAGGGCGATGGCTTCACGCTGGTGCTGATGGCTTCACCGCCGCGCGTGCTGGTCGCCACGCCGGCCTTCGAGCCGCAGCAGGTTTTGTCGGAGATCGAACAATTGGCCTTCGTCGACGGCGGCGCCGACTTGCCTGCGACCGTGCAGGCGGCGCAAGAGATTTTGGAGTCCGCGCGCCGCGAGCACGCGCGGCTGGCCCGCGCGGAAGTTTATTTCATCACCGATCTGGGCCGCACTACCTGGGCGCCCGAGTTGAGCGGTCCCGAGGCCGTCAATGACTTCCGCCGCCGCAGTCAGCAACTCGCCAGTTCCGCCACGGTCGTCGTCGCCGATCTTGGACAGAACGACGCGGAGAACTCGGCGATCACGTCTTTGCGCGCCGTCGAACCCTACATCACCGTGGCGCGCGACGTGACTTTGGAGGCGGAGGTCCGCAATTTCGGCCGGCAAGAGCGCAAGGGACACGCCCTCGAACTGTACGTCGACGGACGACGAGCGGGCGAAGCGAAAGTCGATCTCGAACCGGATGGCGCGGCTACCGCCGGCTTCAGTTACCGCTTCGATGCGCCGGGCGAGCACCAGCTCGAAGTGCGCCTCGCGCCCGACTTGCTCGACGTCGACAATCATCGCTGGCTGAGCCTGCCCGCAGTCCGCCAACTGCGCGTGTTGTGCGTCAACGGGCGTCCGGCCGGCGGGGCGTTCCAGGGAGCGACCGATTACCTGGCCGTGGCGCTGTCGCCGGGCGGTCCCACCGACGATCGCGCCGCC
>DATNEC010000295.1:0-11293 GCA_035606815.1 Pirellulales bacterium | reverse complement strand
CCCTCTCCCAAAGGGAGAGGGGATTTTTTCCTGCTGTCCGCCAGTTCTTGGGGAGGCCCCAATTTCCCATCCCGCGATGCTCTGGGAGTTGACCGTGCTCGATATTCTGGTGGTGGCCCCCCATCCTGACGACGCCGAATTGGGCGCGGCGGGGGCGATCCTCAAGTGCAAGGCCGAAGGGCTGCAAGTCGGCATTCTCGATCTTACCAACGGCGAACCGACGCCCTACGGAACTCCCGAGAAGCGCGCGAGAGAAACGGCCGCCGCCACGAGCGTCTTGGGAATCGATTGGCGCGAAAACCTGGGATTGCCCAACCGCAGTCTCGAACCCACGCTGGAGGCCCGGGCAAAACTGGCCGGCGTGTTCCGCCAGACGCGGCCGCGCTGGCTGCTGGCGCCCTACTGGGTCGATGCTCATCCCGATCATGTGGCCGCCACCGAATTGATCGAAGCCGCCCGGTTCTGGTCGAAGCTGACGAAGACCGATCTGCCGGGAGAGCCTTTCCACCCGCAGCGCATCTTTTACTATTACTGCGTCCACTTGAAACAGACGCAGCAGCCCGCCTTCATCCTCGACATCAGCCGCTATTGGCCGCAAAAGCTGGCGGCGATCGAATGCTATTCAAGCCAGTTCATCGAAGGACGTCCGAGCGAGCCGCCGACGTTTATTGACCGGCAGCGCGATCAAGCCGCCTATTGGGGTTCGTTGATCGGCGCCGCCTACGGCGAGCCTTACGCCAGCCGCGAGCCGCTGGGCCTGTCCAGCTTGGAGCACGCCATCTGATGGCGCGTTGAATGCTCGGCCCGCCACCTGAGACCGGCCAAGCCGCTTTTCGGTTATGTTGGCCATCTTGGGCGAAGATGGCCAAATCCCGTGGACCGCGCTACGGCCGAATGATGGCCGGCAGGCTCGTCAATTGCGAGCTTTTCGGGATGAAGTAAGGGACGGGCGTCTGATGCAGCCGGCTGGAGAGCCGGTAGTAGAGTTCCAGGCGCGCCGCACTGCCTGCCGCCTTGGATTCGGCGACGACGTTAGCGGCCCACACATGTCGGACGCCGTCGGCGATCCACAATCGCAGCTTGAGGTCGCATTGGTTCATCGACTCGCCGCCCGCCGCGCCGGGCGATCGCATGGCGCGCTCGGAGTAAAACAGCCGCAACACGGTCGGCTGGTCCTCGGCGATCCGGATGCCTTCCGCCTTGAACCGGGCGGCGGCCATCTTTTCAAGTTCGTGGCCGACCTGGTCTTTGGCCGCTCCTTCGAGCAGTTGGCCGATGTTGACTTCCAGGCTGATCGCTCCGCCTGGACCCAAATATCGCGGCGCGTCGGCCTGCACCGCGGCCAGCGCCTGCCCGATTTTGTTCCAGGGAATGGAGATGTCGGCCAATCGGCGCTCGGCGCCTTCGCCGCGCAGCAGCAGAAGCCGCTCCTCGTCCAGGAATTTCATGCGCGCTTCTTCGTCGCGATCGGTTTGCAGCATCCAAATCACCCGGCGCAAGTTGCGGTCGAA
This sequence comes from Pirellulales bacterium, assembly GCA_035606815.1. Classification (GTDB taxonomy): domain Bacteria; phylum Planctomycetota; class Planctomycetia; order Pirellulales; family JAICIG01; genus JAICIG01. The sequence goes on along the minus strand of DATNEC010000295.1, from coordinate 9,782 downwards.
AAAGAAATGGCCGTTCAACAGCCAGCCGCCTCCTCCGGGACGCCACTCGATCGCCGGTCCTTGGTAAACGCAGGCCCCCGTCCACAGAGCGCGCAAATCGACGTTCGAAGCATATTCGAACAGCAATTCGCCCCTTTCGTTCCAACCCAGGATTCGCGCGCCGCCATCGACCACGGCGACCAGTTCGCCGCCGTCGGGAGAGAAGCTCAGGCCATCGACGCTGACGACATCCTCGTCGGCCGGCGCCAGAGGTATCCGGGCGAGCACCTCGCCGGGGCGATTGTCGACGCTGCGCCGAACGTCATAAATGACTATTTCGCCTTTTCCGGTGGCCACGGCCAGCGCTTCGCCGCTTGGGCTCAGCGCGGCCTGGGGCCGATTGAAATTCGCGGTCCGGAATTCTTTGATCCGTTCGCCGCTGGCGAGATCCCAAACCTGTACGCGCTGGGCGTCGTCGAAGCGGGGCGAACTGATCAGCCGGTCCGCGCCGCCGAACTCCAAGAGCTTTAGCGCGAGGACCGCTTTATCCAGATGCAGCGTACACCGCCATTCGCCTGTTTCGCAGGAGCGGACCTCGATCCCCGACGAACCGGCTTCGCTGGCCGAAGCGTACAGCTTTCCGTCGGCGCTAAGAGCGCGCAGGGAGTCTCGGGAACGGGCCTGGAAGGCGCCGGTTTTTCCGCCGATCTCGCCCGTTTGCGAGTCGTAAACGGTTTGGCCGGCCGCGACGAAGCGGCCCGTCCCTTGGGCGAAGACGATGAACGGATCGCGAGGCGGCAAGGGAATCGAAATCCGCGAATCGCCGCCGTCGGTCTCGCCGGGAAACTCCGCCGGCGAGCCGGAATCTTTTTCACTGCCGGGCAAGTCGCTGCCTGGCAAATTGCTGCCCGACAAGCCATCGGCTTGCGCGGCCGGCATGGCGCCGGCGATCGGCGAAAGACCGGGCGCTTCTTCCTGCGGCTTGCGCGAATTGGCGGAGAGTTGGTCAGGCGAACTCGCATTCGGCGCCGCTGGTTCGTCATCGCTGGGGGACGGGGCCGCCGATTCCTCGACGATCTGGCCGTCGAGAGGTCGGGCCTGCGCGTCGCCACGTTGTTCCGGGCCGGTTCGCTTGCCGAGCGTCAAGACCAGGACGATCACCAGCATCACTACGGCTGCCCCGGCGGGAATCAGCCAATAGTGCGGCGGAATCGTGTTTTGCTTGGAGCGCGTCGTCAGGCGGACCCGCGGTTGCCGCGTTCGCCGGCCCGACAAGCCGGCCTGACCCGCCAGAGCGTCCAAGTCGATCGCCGGCGCGGCGCGCTGCGGGCGTGTGGCTTGGGGCGGGCCTGCCTGGGGGCGGCCCCCTGGGGGCGGGACAACCCGGGCAGGAGTTGGGGTGTAATGCGGCTGCTGCTCGGGCGCCAAGGGCGCCACCGGCGTCTCGTGGGGCGGAGGGTCCAGTCGTCCTTGCTTCCTCAATTCGGCGTCGTAGGCGGCGCGCGCCTTCGGATTCAACAGGCAGATTTTGGCGGCGGCAATCTCATTCAGAATTCGGGCCGCGTCGTCGGCGTACTTGCCGACTTGGAAATTGCGCACGTAGGCGCTTTGACGCAGCACGGCCGCCTCGATGACCTCCAACTCCGTTTCGTCGCTTGCGACGCCGAGCAGTTGATAGTGCGTGGGCGGCCGGCGGTCCTCGGGAATGCTGAGCCACCTGCGATACGGATCGAACATGGAAGTCATTTTACTAATGCCGCCGAGCTTCCGACTACAAAAATCGCGGCAACCCGCCGCCCTCTCCCATTTGCTTTCTACAGCATAACCTTCGCCTCGATCATGTGTTTACGCGGCCCGCTTCGTGGCTTACGATAAAAACCCGCTCTTTTTGGGTGCAGGCACTATAACGGCGGGATGAGTTCCTAGAAATCTCAGTCACCAACGGGTTCCGGCCGGCTTGAACAGCGAAGATGAACCCAAACGGGGTTGATGGATGACGGCGAATTTGAACCTCCTCCTGGAGAAGCACGGGCCGGGGTTTATCGAAGCTGCGATCAAACGTCTCGTCGGGCAACCGCCCGATTGCGTCGCCGACGACGCGCAGTATCGGGCCCGTGTGATCGCCGCGGCCTGGCAGGCCGCTCCGATGCAGTTCCGACTGTTCGACCCGGCCCAACTGCGCTGGGAAGAGTTCATGTTGGCGCTGCGAGGCGAAGTTTTCGATTTTTCCGGCGGTGCGATCGCCCTCAAGCCTGGTTGGCAACAAGCGATTGCCCGCCTTCGGACCCGCTTCTCCGCTTCCGACGGCCCATCGGAAGACGGGCTACGTTTGCCGGCGGCCGGGCCCGATTCGGCGCCTCTGCCCTTGCCGCCCGGCGCCAAGGTCCACGCGGTGGGCATCGACTTGGGCACGACGTACTCCGTCGTCGCCTATTTGGATCATCAAGGTCGCCCGGTGAGCGTCTCCAACGCCAACGGAGACATTCTGACGCCCAGCGTCGTGCTCTTCGACCAGGACGGCACGGTCGTCGGTCGAGAGGCCGTGTTGGCGGCGGCGCTCGAACCCGAGCGGGTGGCCGATTGCGTCAAGCGCGACATGGGCGGCAAGCACTATCATCGCCGCGTCAACGGCGAACTCCTTCCGCCCGAAGTGATTTCCAGCTACATCCTGCGGCGGTTGAAAGCCGACGCCGAGCGCAAGCTAGGCCCGATCACGAAGGCCGTGATCACCGTGCCGGCTTATTTCGACGAGACGCGGCGCCGCGCGACGATGGACGCCGGCAAGCTCGCGGGTTTGGAAGTGCTCGATATTCTCAACGAACCGACGGCCGCCGCCATCGTCTACGGTTATCAAGAAGGCTTCTTGGATCGCTCGGGGCAGATGAAAGCAGGGGAGACGGTCCGCGTGCTCGTTTACGATCTGGGCGGCGGAACGTTCGACGTCACGGTCGTCGAGATGAGCAGCCAATCGTTCAAGGCCATCGCCACCGACGGCGACGTGCGCTTGGGCGGCAAGGACTGGGACGAAAAGCTGATCGACATCGCCGCCGAGCGATTGCTCCGGCAATTGGGAGAAGATCCGCGTCGCGATCCCGAGACGATGCAAGATTTGTGGCTCTCGGCCGAGGTCGCCAAAAAGACGCTTTCCGAGCGTGCCAAGGCGACGTTGTACGTGAACCACCGCGGGAAGCGGCATAAAGTCGACATCACCCGCGAGGAATTCGAGACCGCGACGGCGCCATTGGTCCTGCGGACCCGCACCACGACGGAAATCGTCGTCATGCAGGCCGGGTTGACGTTTGACGACATCGACAAGGTGCTGGTCGTCGGCGGCTCGACCCGCATGCCGATGATCACGCGGATGCTGGCCGAGTTGGCCGGCAAGGCGGTCGACGGTTCGGTGTCCGCGGACGAAGCCGTGGCGCACGGCGCCGCGCTGTTCGCCGATTTGCTGCTGCAACGGCAAGGCATCGGCCCAGGGCACACGCAATTCGACGTGACCAACATCAATTCGCACAGCCTCGGCGTGGTCGGCGTCGATCCGATTTCGGGCCGCAGGCTCAACCGGGTGATCATTCCCAAGAACACGCCGCTGCCGCATGCGGCCTCGCGCCGCTTCAAAACATTTCAGACCAATCAACCGAACGTGCGCGTTTGCGTGTTGGAGGGCGAAAGCGAGGCGCCCGATGCCTGCATCGAGATCGGAACCTGCGTGATTCGCGACTTGCCTCCGGCCCTGCCGGCCGGCTGGCCGGTGGAGGTCCGCTACAGTTACAGCGAGAACGGGCGTTTGACGGTCATCGCCAACCTGATCGGGCACGACGCCCAGGTGACGACCGACTTCTTGCGAGATAACAGCCTGAGCGACGATGATTTGATGCTGTGGGCCGAATGCCTGGCCAGCGAAGCCCGCCAGCGCGATCACTAGGAGGGGGCGAAAAGCGGATTCCGCAGTCGATGGCGAAACAAAAGACAGGCGATCTCAGGATTCTCAAGGGCGGAAACGTGTTCGGCCCCATGCTGCGCGAAGATCTCGAGCGCTTGCTGGCCGCGCGGAAGATCGCGCCTTCCGACCAGGTGTCGGTGGCTGGCGCGCCTTGGATTGCGGTGGAGGAGCACCTGAACCCCCGTGCTCCCGATCAGGAGCCGATTCCGGAGCGCTGTTTGCAAGTGCTGAAGGGCCGGCGGATGTTCGGCCCGATGACGCGGCAAGAAGTCGTCGACTTGGCGGCCTCGGGCCGAATCGACGACGAGGATCTGATCTCTGCTTTGGGCGGCCCCTGGATGCGATTGGCGGATTTCTTCGCCGCCCCGATCCGCCCGGAGGAGGTCGAAGAGGACGACGCCTCGCTGGTGGAACTGTTGCCGGCGCACGCTTTGGAGGTCGGCCGCTTTCGCATTCAGGACTTGCTCGAAGAGGGCCGCGAGGCGCCCGACATTTGGTACATCCGCGTGCGCGGCATCCATTCGTCTCCGTTGCAGAAGTGGCACATCCGGCAACTGTATCAATCTCGCGAGATCACCTTGGACTGTCCGGTGCGCAATGCCAGTTGGCGCGCCGAAGACTGGCGGCGCATCGGAGACGTGCGAGAACTTGCCGCCGAGATGACGAGAAGCTAAGAACGCCTAATCGAACTCGCCGCCGCGTAATTGCGTAGGTTATGCTTCAGCATAACATTCCCGTTTCGGCGAGGTTATGCTGAAGCACAACCTACGCCTGAAGCATGAACCCTAGTCCGCCGCTTCACGGCAGCTTGAGCAGGCTGTTGTGGTATTGGCCCTGCTGCAGCGGATTGCCCGGATCGGCGCGCCACTGCTTGCCGTCGATCACGAACTTGTACTCGTGGGCGCCGGGCTTCAAGGTCAGTTTCGCCGTGTAGCGGCCTTCGGCGTCGGGGCCGTCCATCTTCAGCCCATCCGGCTTCCAGTCGTTGAACGCGCCGGCGAGGTAGACCGCCTCGGCCTCGACGTTCGGCCGGTAGGCGAACTCGACTTCGTAGTCGCCAGCGGTCGTTTTGACCGCTTTCGGAGCGCCAAGCGAAAGATCTTGGTCCTCGCGCACCGCCTCGAACGTGCCGACCATCATCTCCTCCCACGTCTGGTCGCCCCAGCGAACGGCCTTCGTCGGATCGGGATTCATCAGGTTGTCGGCCGAGTTGTCGAACGCCGCCAGGCAATGGATTACCGTTCCTTCGGGCATCCGCTTGGGTTGGGCGAAGACATAGGAATTCTGCCAATTGAAGTCGTAATGCGGCACGTCGAGCAGCGTTTCGCGGGCGCCGTCGGGATAGATCGCGTCGAAGCGAAACGATTTGCCCCGCAAGTGCATGTGCGGCAAGACCGCATACAGCCGCATGTCTTGATCGAAGCGATGGCGGGCCTCGACGCGGTGCTCGTCGGCGCCGGGCGGAATGTTGAACTCATAGTTCATCGCCAGCGAGGTCCGCAATTCTTGTTTGACGGTTTTCGGGTCGGCGAACACGAAACCGGCCGTGCTAAGATCGGTTTGCTCGCTGCCATTGGGCGTGTAATGGCCTTGGATGACGAGCTTCGATCCGGCCGGCACGCGTTTGGCCATTCCGGGGCGAAACACCGAGGCGGGCATGCCCGGCGCGTAGGCCGCCAGCGAATTGTATAAGACCGCCAGCGGATCCTGTTTGCCTTTTCCGGGCGGCACGAAATAGATGATCAGATGATGCACGACCGCGCGGTTGCCCGGCCGCACTTCGGCCTGTTGAATCCACTTGTCTTCGGTAAAGCCCGGATCGATCACGAAATGTTGGTACGAGACGACGCCTTTCGCCGGCACCGTGTAGGGCTTCGGCATCGCGAACTCGACGTCGGGCTTCGCGATCCGCCAGCCCTCGACGAACTCGATCGGCTTGGGCAAATCGGCCGCGTCGCCTTCGGGAACGCCATTGTCGAGCCAGGCGAAGATCAGCTTCTTCTCTTCATCTGAAAGTCGAATGTCGTTGGAAAAGTGGCCGAACTCGGGGTTCGCGTGCCAAGGGGGCATGCGGCCCTCCTCGATCACCTCGCGGATCGTCTCGGTCCAGCCGACGACGTCTTCGTAGGAAAGCAGCGTGAAAGGGGCGATCTCGCCTGGCCGGTGACAGCGCACGCAGTGCTGCTGCAAGATGCCCGCGATGTGCTTGGTATAAGTGATTTCGCCCGTCGGCGGCTTGCGGCTGAGCCGGCCGATATGGCAGCCGAGCGAGCGCGTGACCGGACGGCTGACGGCCTTGCCGGCCAGCAGTTCGTCGATCGCCGTTTTCAGCTCCGCGTGTTCGGGCTTTTCCCGCGCGTAGCCGATTCCGTATTGGTCGTCGATCCGCCCCCAATAGCGCACCACGCGCTTGTCGTCCAACAAGAAGACTTCCGGCGTCCGCTGGGCGCCGAATCGATCGGCCACCGCGTTGCCGGGGTCTTTTAATAAGGCGAACTCGATCTTGTGCGTGCGGGCGTAATGGGCGATTTCAGCCAGCGAGTCTTGTTGGTTCGAGTCGATGCCGACGAAGGCCACGCCTTGCTCCTTGTAGGCGTCGGCCAGTTCCTGCAACCGCGGGCCGTAAAGCTTGGCCAACGGGCATTCGGCGCCGAGAAAAGCCACGACCACGGCCCGCTTGTCCGACCAATCGGCGAGCCGGTGCGGGGCGCCCAGGTAATCTTGCAGCTTGAAATCGTCGATTTGTCTGCCGATGGGCGAATCGTCTTTTTGTTCCTGGGCGGAGTCGGCCGCCAACGGCAGAGCGAGCGATAGCAATAAGCCGCCAAACGTCGCGATCATGACGAGCCTCGAAAGGGGTCGATTTTGGAATGAAGCAAAGACCGCAGGCGAGTCCCGGCAACGCCCTTGAGTTCGTCAATCATAATGCCAACCATCGGCGATTGGCAATGTTACCGGCCGCTGGCAGCAAGCCGGTTCGATTTACGTATGGACCGGTTAGCGATGGCCTTGGCCCTGCCTTGCCCGGCCGCCGCCATTCTAATCAACGACGCACGAAAAAGCTTCGGCGGTTGAACGCGAGCCTATTGCTGGCGGGCGCGAAAGTCATTCCCGGGCCAGCGCCACTTCAGCTTCTGGAAAAAGCTGGCTGAAAGCTTCGAGGCTGTAGCCGGTATCTGGAGTCAAGAAGCTTCGATCCAACTCCAATCGCTCGACCCCGCGCTCTCCGAAGAGCCGCAGGCTCCAAGGGGCCTTTGCGTCGGCTGTGATGTAGGATCCTTTATGCGGCGGCAAAATGCCCATCGTCTCGGCGGCGATCTGGCGCGCACGGAGAGGAACGATCCATACTAACGCTTCGCGCCGGTTGTGAATCCATTTGAGTTGCACGCCTAGCCATCCGAGGAACGCGCCCAGCACTGTGACCACCACGAACATCGTCCGCAGGCGAAATTGGAAGCGGCGGCGCATGACGGCTACGCTTTCAAGCCAGCGTTCCGCGAGTGACGCCAAGCTGGTTCAACACCTGCAAGCCGCGCCAGGCGCTGCGGCCGTCTTCCTGGCCCGCGAGCACGCGCGCGTAGCGATCGAGCAAGGCGGCGGTTTCGGTCGCGTCCTCGCGCAGCAGCTCGACGCGAAAATGCCGCACGCCGATCGCCCCCAGCCGCGGCAGATATTCGGCGGCCGACTGGGGAATGGAATTGAAGACCGTGTTGCGGCAGCCCGTGTCGGCCAGCAGAGGAAAGGCGGCGCCGACGCGATCGCGCAGCTCGATGCGATGGCGGTCGCAGGGCCGGCCGCAATCGCGATGGTCTTTGCCGCTGGAGAGCGTCGCCGCGAACACGCAATGCTCCATGTGGAACATCGGCATGTGTTGATGGACCACCAGCTCGAACCAGCGTGGCGAAATCCGCGCCAGCATCGCCGTCAGTTGCTCCCAGTTCAAGTCGTAGCTGGGCGTGAGCCGCGACAAGCCTTCACCGAGCAACAGATCGGCCGTAAGCTCGTTGGCCACGTTGAGCGAAAAATCGCCGATTCGCGCCATTGCGGGCGATTGCTCGCGAAAGAAGGCCAAGGCGGCCAGGTTCCGAATCAGCACGGCGTCTGGCTCGGCGCCGGCGATTTTGTGCAGCAAGCCCTCCTCGCCCGGCTTGATGATCCTGAGCGTCGCCAGGCCGATCGGCACGCCGGCCGCGCGCGCCCGCGGGACCGCCTCGCGATAGCGCCGCACGTCTTCGAAGTCGCAATAGACCATCGCGGGCCGCACGGTCGCCGATGCAGACCAGGCCAGAGCGGCGTCGAGCTGCTCCATCGTGCGGGCCATCACGTAAAGCTGCGGCGCCGCTTCGCCCGCGGAGGGATTTCGGGCGCTCGCCTCGTTGCGCAGGTCGGCTAGGGCCGCCGAATCGATCGTGCGAGCGCCATGCTCGGCGTCGCGGGCCGCAAGCAAGGCCGCTATGGCCTGCCGCCGCAAGTCGTTCAATACGCTCTTGGGGACCATCGTCGCTTCGGCGAGGTGCAATTCGACCTCGTCCAACTCGAAAGGCGTGTCGCCCAGCCGGCCGAATTGTTCGCGCAACAGTTCGATCGACAAGGGATGTTTGCGGGCCGCTTCCAAGGGGCCGGCCCACGCGACATTCGCCGCATGCCCCGCATCGTCGCGAGCGGCGAGTTGCAAGGCGCCGCCGATCCGCCCGCTGACATGAAAACTCACGCCGACGCGGCGCGATTTCACGTCGCGAGCGTAGGTCCGCTCCATGCGCTTGCGAAAGTCGGGATCGTCGGTCTTCCAGACCAAGCTCATCGGCGCCAGCGCCGAGAAATTGACGGCGCCATGACCAAATACCAATTCGACGAGGGCGGCGCCGCCGCTCGCGCGAGCATGCACCTCGAACACCCGCCCGCCTTGTTCATCCTGCTCGGGGTGTCCTTCGTCGAACACGATGCCGTCGCCCGGCTTGACGACCGAGGCCAAGCCATCCATCGTCGCGTGCTCCGCGGCCAGTTCGACCAGCACGCCGCGACCGGTCCGCTCGACGACGGTTCCGATCCGCACGCCGCGGCTTTTGGGAAAGCGGCCGTGGACCAGCCGTTGATGGTTGACGCCCTCCAAAAAACCGGGCGTGAAGCCGCGAGAGAAGCTTTGCGACAGATCGAGCTGTTCTTGCCGCTCCAGCGCAAAGGGCCGCGATTCGCGGGCCGCATCGAGCGCGGCGCGATAGGTTCGCGTCGTCACCGCGACGTATTGGGCGCTCTTCAGCCGCCCCTCGATCTTCAGGCTGCACACGCCCAGCCGCACCAACTCGCCGATCAATTCGTGCCCTGCCAGATCTTGCGGGCTGAGCAGATAGGCGTTGTCGCCCAAATCGCGATGCTCGCCGTCAACGATCAAATCGTAGGGCAACCGGCAGGCTTGCGCGCATTGGCCGCGATTGGCGCTGCGGCCGCCGAGCGCCTCGCTGGTCAGGCACTGGCCGCTGTAGGCCACGCACAGCGCGCCGTGAACGAAGACCTCGACGGGCAAATCGGTGGCTTGGCGGATCTTGGCGATGTCGGCCAGCGACAGTTCGCGGGCCAAAATCACCCGCTCGACGCCCAAGCGGCGAACGAACTCGATGCCGCTCGGTTCGGTCAGCGTCATCTGCGTCGAGCCATGCACCGGCAATCCGGGCGCGAGCCGCGTGATCAGCCGCGCCAAGCCGAGATCCTGCACGATCACCGCATCGGCCCCGGCCTGGGCGATCGCCGCCGCGGTGCGGGCGATTTCCGGCAGCTCGTCGGAAAAAATCAACGTATTCAGCGTGACGTAACCCCGCACGTTGCGGCCGTGCAGATACTCGATGACCTCGGGCAGCTCCTC
>DATNEC010000294.1:0-4127 GCA_035606815.1 Pirellulales bacterium | reverse complement strand
CGCCAGCTTGCTGCAACCGGTGGCGACGAACTGGGCGCCGGTGATCAAGGCGTACATGAAACCCGCGCAGGCCGCCTGCAAATCGACGGCGGGGGCGCGAATGCCCAGCCGGTCTTGCACCAGGCAGGCGGTGGCCGGAAAGGGCATGTCGGGCGTGAACGTGCCGACCAGAAGCAGATCGATGTCGGCGGCAGTCGCGCCGGCCCGCTCCATCGCGCGCTGGGCGGCGCGGATGGCCAAATCGCTGGTCGCCATTTCGGCGGGCGCCTGCCGCCGCTCGCGAATGCCGGTTCGTTGCAAGATCCATGCGGGATCGAGCCCGAGCGGGGCGGCCAATTCGTCGTTGGTGACGATCGGGTCGGGCACGTAGCCGCCCGTCGCCACGATCCGCACGCCCATCAGACGCCGCAGCGGCGCAGTGCTGCAAACATTGGTTTTGCCGTCGCTCATCAAGGCATCCCCCTCGGAGCTGGCGTTTTCCCGGCTCCCCCCGCCGTACATCGGCCGGCACTACCGGCGACTATACGATTCTAGCACAGCGGCGGCTTGAATCCCCTCTGAAAAAGGCGTGGGGAGCCGGCGGCATTCTCACAATCGCGGCTTGGCTTTCATGCGAAGATGTCCAACTTGGCCGAAGATGGCGCGCAACAAGTGGCCGCCTTCGCCATTGTCATTCCGATCAATGAATACAAATGCTGAATACGCCCCGCCCCTCGGGATGCGTCGCCCGAAGAGCCGGCATCCCGAAGGCGGCCAATCCTCAGCGAAGACTACCAACGAAAAGTGGCCATCTTCGCGAGCCCATCCGGCTTGGCTGCTGCGGATTGTCGCGAGCGAGGCCCAGCCTTATGTTATCCGAAGATTGGCTTGGCCAAGCAGTGAGGGCAAATTGGCGTTTTGCCCGCCTTTCGGTTAAGATGCAGTTCCTGCCTGCCGAAGAATACCTGCCTCCGAAGGAACAGCCTGGAGCGAGCCATGAATCAATCGCCTCGATTGTGCCGCGGTCCCACGACTCGTCGCGAGTTTTTGACGGCCGGAATGCTCGGCGTCGGCGGAATGGCCTTGCCGGATCTGTTTCGCTTGCAGGCCCAGGCGGCCGAGGCGGGCAGGCCCATCGATCAGGAGACCGCCGTCATTTTCGTGTGGATGCCGGGCGGGCCGCCCCACATGGATATGTACGACATGAAACCGGGCGCTTCATCGGACTACCGGGGGGCCTTCTCACCGATCTCCACGAACGTCCCCGGCATGGACGTCTGCGAACTGATGCCGCGCCATGCCGCGATCGCCGATAAATTCTCGATCGTGCGCTCGGTCTCGCACACCTTCGCCGACCACGGCGGCGGCCACAAGCGAATGATGACCGGCTGCGTGCCGAACACGCCCGTCGATACCGTCAACGATGCGCCGGCCACCGGCTCGGTCGTGGCGAAGTGCCGCGAGAAGCGGGACATCGGCATTCCCAACTATATCTCGATGAATCCCGGCGGCCGGATCGGCGATGTCTTCGCCCAAGGGGCCGCGTATTTGAGCCAGGCGTACATGCCGTTCACGGTGCAAGGCGATCCGACGGCGCCCAATTTCTCGGTGCCGAACGTCGCCCCGATGCAGGAGCAAGCCGGACGGATCAGCGACCGCACGCAGTTGCTGGCCTCGCTCGACCGCATCGAGCGGCGGATCGACGCCTCGCGGCTGATGGAGTCGATGGACAAATTCCAGCAGCGCGCGGTGAGCATGCTCACCAGCGGCCGGGCCAAGCATGCCTTCGATCTTTCGCAAGAGCCCGACGCGGTGCGAGATCGCTACGGCCGGCATTGCTGGGGCCAGCGGGCCTTGCTGGCGCGGCGGTTGGTCGAAGCCGGCGTGAGCTTCGTGACCCTCATCATGGAGAACCCGTATCAATCGGGCGTCGGCTCTCTCAAACAGGGCGTCTACAACTGGGATTCCCACGCGGTGAATTGCCATATTTGGGACGACCTGGCGGTCCGCTTGCCGATTTACGATCAGGCCGTGACGGCGCTGATCGAAGACGTTTACCAACGCGGCCTGGACAAGCGGACGCTGCTGTTGATCACCGGCGAATTCGGCCGCACCCCGCGAATCGAGAGTTCGATCGGCACGCAAACCGGCGTTCGCCAGCCGGGCCGCGACCACTGGCCGCAGGCGATGTCGCTGATCATGGCGGGCGGCGGCATGCGCACCGGGCAGGTCGTCGGCTCGACGAACTCGAAGGGAGAGCACCCGGCCGACCGTCCGCTTTCGCCCAACGATCTGTGGGCGACGGTCTACCGGCACTTGGGGATCGACTACACCGAATCGTTCCCCGACCATCGCGGCCGCCCGATGCCGATTCTGCACTTCGGCCAGCCGATCGCGGAGTTGCTGCGAGCGTAGGTCGACCGCGGCGCGAATCGTGACGCAACCGTCCTCGCTTGCGTCTAACTAATTTGCATTTTCTGGGGATTGCGCCCAGGATTAGGTGCTAGATTCCGTGCGGGCGTTCGCTCCCGCGCGATTCAATCATGCTTCGGGTCGAGCGGCGAGGCTTCTGATGGGCAAAACACGTTATTCTGACCTTGCCGAGAAAGAATGGACGTGGGTTCGGTCCCAACTGGACGCGGTGCCGGTATTCATCGAGGCTTATTCGCCGGACGATGCCGGCCGACCGATCACGCTTCAGATGTTGGACCGCATTTTCGCGTCGTGGTTGACTCAAGACATACGCGATAACGCCCAAGTGAATGCGGCGATCAATATCGTCGGCGTCCAGTTCGGCCAGCTTCTTGTCGAGGCGGCCGGGTTCCAATGGGTGATCGCTACCGCCAACGGTCACTCCGATCTTGCAATTCTTGCTCTCCCGCGGCGGGGAGATGTTCTGGTTTATCCGGCGAACTTCGTGGCCAAACGCTGGGAAAAGCGGGAATCGAACTTCATTGCGGAAGCATTTGAGGCTATCAGGCAGCAAGTCGAACAAATCAAGGCGGCAGGAACCACCGATACGCACCGCCCATGGTGGCGGTTCTGGTGAACCCAAATGCGCACGATCATGATTCGTCGCGGCGAGCGCCCTGCTAATGACGTTGATTCCACGGCATCAAACCGAAAATCGCGCGTGCGCCGAGCCAAGCTTTGTCGGGGAAATGGGCGTCAACCGACCTTCGGAGAATCGGCGACTTCGATGCCGCCGCGGCGCTCGGCCAACCAGGCCTGCACGCGGCCCACCACGTCAACCCCTTCGGGCCGCTGGCCGACGCGGGCGAAGCGCCCTTGATTCAACGCCTCGCCGAGCGCCAAAAGATCGGCCGACAACGAGGAGAGGAATCGCTCGGTTTCTTCAACGGTGAGATCGCGGCGAAGGAGCTGCACTTCGCCCGCCGAGCGGCGGCGAGAGAGCGAGACCAGCTTGCCGTCTTCGGCCTTATAGAGCAGGCCCAGCACGTGCGCGCGGCGCAACTCGCCGCGAGCGTTGAAGTGATATGCCGGATCGGCGCCGAAGTAGACGCTCGCCGCGCCCTGGGCGCGGAAACCGATCACTAGCGGCGACGAGAAGGCGGCGACTCGCAACTCCACTCGCTCGACCAGAGCGGTGGCCTCGGCCAACAGATCCTCGCGATCTTGCTCGCGGCGCGCCATCTACGACCAATGTACGTCGTGCAAGCCGTGCTCTCTCGGACCCCGGCCCGAAATCGCGCGAATGTCGTCGCGAGCGCTGAAGAAGGCTTCGACGACCCGCGGATCCCATTGTTGTCCGGCGCCCGAGCGAATGATGGAATCCAGCTTATCATCGTCCATGCCGGCGCGATAGGGACGGTCGCTGGCCATGGCGTCGTAAGCGTCGGCCACGGCCACGATCCGGGCCAGGTACGGAATCTCCTCGCCGGCCAGGCCGTGTGGATAGCCCCGGCCGTCCCAATTCTCGTGGTGGTGCAAGACGACAGGCAGCATGTGGGCCATTTTGCGCAGGTCGACCAGGATGCGATACCCGATTTCGACGTGCGTCTTGATGTGCTCGAATTCGGCTTCGCTGAGCTTGCCGGGTTTGCGCAGCACCTCGTCGTTGATGCCAATTTTGCCGATGTCGTGCAGCAGCCCGGAGAAGTAAATCGTGCGCACCGTCTCGGCGTCGC
>DATNEC010000287.1:0-3868 GCA_035606815.1 Pirellulales bacterium | reverse complement strand
CGGCGTCTCGCCGCTTTCGCGAGCGTCCACGATCCGCCTTTCACGAGCTTGCCCTGCGATGGAAACACAATCCAACTCGTTGCGTTCGCCGCCGGCAAACTGCGGCGGGATCGTGCTCTGCGGAGGCAAGAGCAGCCGGATGGGAACGCCCAAAGCGCTGCTGCCTTTCGGGCCGGAACGGATGCTTCAGCGCGTCGTGCGGCTGCTGGGCGAAGCAGTGCGGCCGATCGTCGTCGTGGCGGCCGCCGACCAGGAACTGCCCGAGTTGCCGCCCGAAGTGGTGGTCTCGCGCGACCGCCGCGAGTATCGCGGGCCGCTTGAAGGTCTTGCCGGCGGCCTGGCTGCGCTGGGCGAATCGTGCGAGGCCGCCTACGCCACGGCATGCGACGTCCCCTTTTTGCGCCCGGAATTCGTGCGCCGCATGATCGAATTGCTGGGCGACCATGAGATCGCCATCCCGCTCGCCGATGGTTTCCATCATCCGCTGGCGGCGGTCTATCGAACCCGCGTTCGCCCGCAGATCGACCGACTCTTGGCGGCGGACCGTCTGCGGCCCGTGTTTTTGTATGAGTTGGTCCGCACCCGCGAGATTTCAGCTGAAGAACTGCTCGACGTGGACCCCGAGCTGAAGACGCTGCGAAATTTGAATCGGCCGGAGGATTATCGAGCGGCGCTGGAAGCGGCGAAACTGGCGGGTGGCGAGGCCCCAACCGGCTGAATCAACGGCTGTCGCCGATTTTTTCCCTGGGAAGAAAGTTTTTTTCGTAACCTCGTCCGGGGCAGCTACAATAGCTTCTTGAAAACCGCCCCCTGTGCTTGCCCCGCCTTGGCGAAGAGCCCCCGGAGACCCCGCGTTCATGCCCATGCCATCCTCGAACAACCCCTTGCGGTCGAATTCGCCGGCCGGCGGTCAAATGGAACAGTCCGACATCCGTGCGGCGGAACAACTGACCGACGCCTACCGCAAGATGACCGAGCAGCTCGGCCGCGTGATCGTGGGCCAGAACGAAGTGCTCAAGCAGGTGCTGATCGCGCTGTTCTGCCAAGGCCACTGCATTTTGGAAGGCGTGCCGGGATTGGCCAAGACGCTGATGATCTCGTGCATCTCGCAGCTTTTGTCGCTGAACTTCCGCCGCATTCAGTTCACGCCCGACTTGATGCCTTCGGACATCACCGGCACGGAAATTCTCGACGAAGAGGAAGGCACCGGCCGGCGGCGAATGCGGTTCGTCAAGGGACCGATCTTCGCCAACATTCTGCTGGGCGACGAAATCAACCGCACGCCGCCCAAGACCCAGGCGGCGCTGCTGCAGGCGATGCAGGAGTATAAGGTCACGACGGCCGGCGAGGATTTTCCGCTCGAACGGCCGTTTCTAGTGCTCGGCACGCAAAACCCGATCGAGCAGGAAGGCACCTATCCGCTGCCCGAGGCGCAACTCGACCGGTTCATGTTCAAGATTCTGGTCGACTACCCGAGCTTCGACGAAGAACTGGCGATCGCCGAGACCACGACCGGCGGCGACTTGCCGACGCTGGGGCCGATTCTCGACCGGGCCGAGATCATCAACTTGCAGCGCGTCGTGCGCAAGGTGCTCGTCGGGCGCAGCGTTTCGGCCTACGCGGTCAGCCTGGTGCGGGCCACGCGGCCCGGTTCCCCCGAGGCGCCGGACTATGTGAACAAGTATTTGACCTGGGGCGCCGGCACGCGCGCTTGCCAGTCGCTGCTGCTGGGCGCCAAGGCCCACGCCCTGCTCGACGGCCGGGTCCACGTTTCGACCGAAGACATTCGCTATGTCGCCCGCCCGGTGATGCGGCACCGGCTGGTGACCAGCTTCACGGCCGAAAGCGACGGTGTGACGGCGGACCATATCGTCGAGAAGTTGTTCGAGACAGTGCGCGAACCGATGGAATAACTCCATGTAACCCGGCCGAGGGTGGCCGGGCCACATTGGATTGGCTGGCGACGAGTTGAAAGGCCCATGGCGAATCGTTTTCTAGATCCCGAAGGGCTGGCCCGCGTCGGCCACATGGAGCTGGTCGCCCGGCAAGTGGTTGAGGGCTTTTTGACCGGCCGGCACCGCAGCCCGTACCACGGCTTCTCGGTCGAATATCTCGATCATCGCGCCTACACGCCCGGCGACGAAATGCGCACGCTCGATTGGCGCATTCTCGCCCGCAACGATAAGTATTTCGTCAAGTTGTTCGAGGACGAGACGAACCTGCGGGCCTATATCCTGCTCGATTGTTCGAACTCGATGAACTTTCGCAGCGGCAAGCTCAGCAAGCTGGAATATGGCAGCTATCTGGCCGCCGCGCTGACGTATTTGTTGCTCAAGCAGAACGACGCGGTCGGCTTGACGATGTTCGACACTGAAGTCCGCCAGCACCTGCCGGCCAAGGCCCGGCCGACGCAGTTCCGCCGCGTGCTCGACGCGTTGGAAAAGGCCAAGCCTGGCGAAGAGACGAATGTCGGCGCCGTGCTGCACCAGGTGGCCGAGCGGATCAAACGCCGCGGGCTAGTAATTCTGATCAGCGACCTGATCGACAGCGAACAGGCGATCGCCCACGGCTTGCAGCACTTCCGCCACGACCACCATGAAGTGATCGTGTTCCACGTGATGGACGACGCCGAGCTGACCTTTCCCTTCGATCGGCTGACGCGGTTCAAGGACATGGAAGGCGCCGGGCGGCTGACGGCGAACCCTAAAAGCCTGCGGGCGAATTACCTGGCGCGGATCAACGCCTTTACCGAGCGGGTGAAAAAAGACTGCCTGGAGCGCCAGATCGGTTACAATCTGACCAACACCAAAGAGCCTTACGACGTTTCGCTGGCCGCCTGCCTCGACAAACGCAGCCGCATGGGATGATCGCTATTTTGGATTTTAGATTTTCGATTTTGGACTCTCGCCGAAATCGAAAGTCGAGTTAATCCGAAATCGAAAATCGAAAATCGAAAATCCAATATGGACATCCTGCATCCCGGCCTGCTCTACCTGCTGCCGCTGGCCGGCATTCCCATCCTGTTGCATCTGCTCACGCTGCACCGGCTGCGCACGGTCGAACTGAGCACGTACCGTTTTCTGTTCGACACCTACGTGCAGCAGAGGCGGCAGATGAAGTTCTTGGAGGCCTTGCTGGCCTTTCTGCGGACACTGTTTCTGTTGCTGCTGGTGGCGCTTTGCGCGCGGCCGGTGGTGCGGCATTGGAGTTCGCTGTTCGGCGGGGGCTCCGGGCGCGACGTGGTGCTGCTGGTCGATTGCTCGGCCAGCATGAACGCCCAGACCGCCGGCCGCTCGGCCCTGGAGCGCGCCAAGGCCGCGGCGATCTCGGTCGTCGAGCGGTTATCGCCCGACGACCGCTTGACGCTGGTCCGCGTGGCAGCCAGTCCTGAAGAAATCTTCAGCCGTTTCACCTCTGACAATGAGGCCGTTCGCGAGCATATCGACGGCTTGCAGTCGAGCCCGTCGCGCGGCAACTGGCTGGCGACGCTATCGCAAGTTTTTCAGGCCCGCGCCAAAGAGCCGTCGCCGCCGACCGTCTATCTCTTCACCGACAGCCAGTCCAGCGGCTGGCGGGAATTGGCGACGCAAGGCGTCGAAAAACTCGTGCCCGAGGGGGCCAAGCTGGTCGTGGTCAACGTCGGTTCGAGCGAGCCGCTGGCGAACCGGGCGGTCGTCGGAACGGCGCCGCGGCAACATCGGGCGATCGTCGGCTTGCCGATCGTGCTGCGGCCGCGCGTGGCCAATGACTCGAAAACCGAGATGGCCGAACTGTCGGTCAGCGTGTTCGTGGACGACAAGGAAGTGGCCCGCACTCCGCTCACGATCAAGCCGGGCGACTCGCAAGAGAAGGAAATCATCTTTACGCC
>DATNEC010000278.1:0-15212 GCA_035606815.1 Pirellulales bacterium | reverse complement strand
TCAAAAAACTCTCGCCGGGGGAGACCGCTAAGCGTGAACTGGCACACGTTCTTTTTTCTGCTGTTCGCGCTGGTGGCGTGCGGGTTCGCCGTGATGGTGGTGCTGTCGAGCAACATCGTCCGCATGGCGTTGTATTTGATTTTTTCGCTCGGCGCTACGGCGGGCTTGTTCTTTCTGGCGGGGGCCGATTTCGTCGGCGCCATGCAATTGATGATCTACGTCGGCGGCACGCTGGTGCTGCTGGTGTTCGGCGTGATGCTCACGGCGCAAGGGCCGTTCGTGTCGATGAAGACCCGCGGCGGCGATTGGATTCTGGCCGCGCTTTTGTCCGGTTCGTTGTTGGCGTTTTTGGTTCCGGCGGCGTTCAGCATTAAAGAATGGACGAACGCCCCGCCGGCGGCCGCCGAAGAACATCATGCCGCGGCAGGCCGCGGACGCGCCGAGGCCAAGGTTCGTTTCGCTTTGACTTCGACGCCGGCGGAAAACGCCGACGCGGCGGCCGACGAGTCGTCAACGGCAGCCCTGCCCGGCATGGCCGCCCAGCCGGCGACGGCCACGCGGCTGGGCATGGGCCTGCTCGGGGTGCGCGTCGACAAGTTGGAAGGCCGCTCGCCGGAGTTGCAGCGCGGCATGTCGGGGTATCTGTTGCCGTTCGAAATCGTCTCGGTGCATTTGCTCGTGGTGCTCGTCGGCGCGGCCTACCTGGCCCGCAGCAAGCGCCGCGCGACAAGATAAAGGTAGTCGCGGATATGGAACCTGTCGGCATCTCGCACTTCATGACCGTCGGCGCGATCATGTTCGTTTGCGGCGTGGTCTGCATGGCCACGAAACGCAACGCGCTGGGCGTGCTGATGGGCATCGAATTGGTGCTCAACGGGGCGAACGTCAACTTCGTGGCCCTATCGAGCGATTTTCTGACGACCAATCCCGCCCGCGGCCTGGGCCTCGACGGCCAGTTCATCGCCTTGTTCGTGATCGTGCTGGCCGCGGCCGAAGCCGCCGTGGCGCTGGCCATCACGCTGAATTTCTACAACAACCATTCGACGGTCGACGTCGATCGGGCCGACGAGTTGAAGGGCTGATGGAATTATCCGCGCTATTGCCGATCCTCTTGGGCATCGCCTGGCTGTTGCCCTTGGCGTCGTTTACGTTGATCGTGCTGTTCGGTCCGCGGATGGGCAAGCACGGCGTCGGGGCGAGCTATCTGGCGACTAGCGCCATCGCAATCGGCGCCTTGTGCTCGTGGTTCTCGCTTTTCTGCTGGTTCGGCCATTACGGATTCAAGCCGGCCGAGCACGGGGCCGGGTCGCAGTTCGCCGCGGCCGACCATGCCGAAGCCCTCACCCCGGCCCTCTCCCAAGGGGAGAAGGAGACTGCGACCGACCACGAAAGCTACCCGCGGGCCTACACGAACGACCTCTACACGCTCGGCCAGTTCGGATCGCTCAAGATCACGATCAGCTACTACATCGACGCCTTGACCGTCGGCATGTTCGCGATGGTCACGTTGATCGCCACGTGCATTCATTTTTACGCCATCGGCTACATGCACGACGAGTTGCACGACGTGACCGATCACGAAGTCACGCTCTCCGACGGCCATCATCTGCACCGTCCGGGCCGCTTCCACCGCTTCTTTCAGTACCTGTCGCTGTTTTGCTTCAGCATGTTGGGGCTGGTTTATGCCGGCAATATCGCGATGGTGTTCGTGTTCTGGGAGTTGGTGGGCATTTGCTCCTACTTCCTGATCGGCTTCTACATCGAGCGCAAGAGCGCCTCGAATGCCGCCAACAAGGCCTTCATCGTCAATCGCGTCGGCGACTTCGGCATGATCATCGGCTTGATGGCGCTGTGGGGCGGATTGGGTACGTTCGCTTTCGGCGACGTGACCGACGCCGACGGCAAGGTCGAACGCGGCATCTTCAGCCAGGTGCGCGATCCGGCCAACGGCTACGCCTTGGCCGCGCCCGATGGCATGGTCCGTTCCGCCGCCTTCGACGCCGTGGAAGAAATCGCGTTCGAGCATCCGGGTCGATTGATGCCCGGCGCGGCGGCGTCGGAAATCAATTCGCGCATTCCAAGTTGGCGGGCCGACCACTACGGCTACTGGCTGCTGGTGATCGCCGGCGTGGGCATCTTCTGCGGCTGCGTCGGCAAAAGCGCGCAGTTTCCGCTGCACGTCTGGCTGCCCGACGCGATGGAAGGCCCGACGCCCGTCTCCGCGCTCGTCCATTCGGCCACGATGGTCGCCGCGGGCGTCTACCTGGTCGGCCGGTTCTTGCCGGTGTTCGCCCCCGAGGTGCTGTTGGTGATCGCCTATACCGGCTGCATCACGCTGTTCATCGCCGCCACGATCGCCATCACCGCCACCGACATCAAGCGCGTGCTGGCCTATTCCACCGTCAGCCAGTTGGGCTACATGATGCTGGCGCTGGGCGTCGGCGGTTGGGTCGCCGGCTTGTTCCACCTGATTACGCACGCCTTCTTCAAAAGCCTGCTCTTCATGTGCTCGGGATCGGTGATCCACGCCACGCACACCAACGAAATGACCAAGATGGGCGGCCTGCGAAAGAAAATGCCGGTCACGGCCTATACGATGCTCGTCGGCTGCCTGGCGATCATCGGCGCCGGCATTCCGTTCTTGATCGGCTTCAGCGGGTATTACTCGAAAGACGCGATCGTGGCCCAGGCGTTGTCGTTTTCGCTGGCCAACCCGTTGCACGGCGCGGTGTTTTTCTACGCCGCGGTGGGCGGGGCCGCGATGACGGCCTTCTACATGTTCCGGCTGTGGTACATGACGTTCGCCGGCCCGCCGCGCGATCATCACATTTACGATCACGCTCACGAGTCGCCCAAGATCATGTATCGCCCGCTGATCGTGCTGGCCGTGTTCGCGGCGCTGGTCGGCTGCACCGTGCCCGATTGGTTTCCGGCGCTCGGTGGCTTGGGCGTGCAAAATCTTTTGGAACAAGCCCGTCCGGCCGGCGAACTGGGCGAAGGGGTGCTGATGGCGGGACTGGCTTACCCGGAGGAGCACGCCAGCCACGCGCATTCGATCCACGTGCAGGCGACGGTCTACGCTTTTTCGACGGCCCTGGGCGGTTTTCTGCTGGCCACGGTGTTCTACGGCCTCCGCTGGTTGAACCCGGCCGACGTCAAGCAGCAGTTCTTTCCGGTTTACAACTTCCTGCTCAATAAGTGGTATTTCGACGAGCTTTATGACTTTCTGTTCGTAAAGCCCGCGCATTTCGTGGCCTTCCTGATCACTTTCGTCGATCGGCGGCTGATCGACGGCTTCATCGACAACCTGGCGCGCTGGGCGCGCAAACTGGCCCACTTCGACGACCTGATCGACCGCTACTTCGTGGACGGGCTGGTCAACCTGACCGCGGCTTGGACCTACTCGCTCGGCAGTTCGCTGCGCTCGTTGCAGACGGGCCGCCTGCGGCAATACGTGATGCTGATCGTGATCGGCCTCGTGGCCCTGTCCGTCTTGATTAACTTTGCCTCGGCGAGATAGCCCGCAGGCGCAATCCGACATTTAGGCCGAACATGGAATCGCACTTGATTTTGCTCAGTTTGATCGTCTTCTTGCCGGCGGCCGGCGCCTTGGCGCTGGCCTTCTTCCCGAAGGACAAGCCGGAACTGATCAAGCTGGTCAGCCTGTTCATCACGATCGCCGTGTTCCTGATCACGTTGTGGATGGCGTGGCCCGGCGGCGACGGCGAGAACGGGCAGTTTCAAAAAGGCGCGGCCGAGATGCAAGACGCCTTCAACGTGCCCTGGATTCCCTCGTTCAACATCTATTACCTGATGGGCGTCGACGGGATCAGCTTCACGCTGGTGCTGTTGACCTCGTTTCTGAGCGTGCTGGCGATGGGCGCCAGTTGGCCGATCAATAAGCACGTCAAGGCGTATTGCATTTTGTACCTGCTGCTCGAGACGGGCATGTTGGGCGTGTTCATGGCGCTCGATTTCTTCCTGTTCTATGTGTTCTGGGAAGTGATGCTGCTGCCGATGTACTTTCTGATCGGCGTCTGGGGCGGCCCGCGGCGCGAGTACGCCGCGATCAAATTTTTCTTGTACACGCTATTGGGCAGCGTGTTCATGTTGATCGCGATTTTGATGCTGTATTTCAACAGCGATTTGAACGTGCTGGCCAAGGTCGAAGGCTTCGCGCCCGGCGAGGCCGGCTGGAACCAACTGCATCTTGGCCCGGCCGCCGCGGAGCTGGTGCAAGCCGATGGCGCCGAGCCGCTGCATACGTTCAACATCCTGGCGTTGGCCAAGATGGGCCAGCACACCAGCCTGTTCGACGACGAGATGCTGTGGGGCAAGTCGCTGCAATGGTGGGCCTTCATCCTGTTGTTCATCGGCTTTGCGATCAAGGTGCCGATCGTGCCGGTGCATACCTGGCTGCCCGACGCGCACGTCGAGGCGCCGACGCCGATCTCGATGATCCTGGCCGGGGTGCTGTTGAAGATGGGCGGCTACGGCATCATTCGCATCTGTTATCCGATTTGCCCCGACGCGGGCTACGATCTGGCCTACGTCGTGACGTTCATCGGCGTGTTGAGCATGCTCTACGGGGCCTTCGCGGCCCTGGCCCAAAAGGATTTCAAGCGGCTGGTGGCCTATAGCTCGGTGAGCCACATGGGCTACGTGATGCTGGGCATCGGCGTCTGGAGCGCGGTGGCCGGCACGAACTACAACCCCGAATACTGGCAACTGGGCATGAACGGGGCGATGTTCCAGATGATCGCCCACGGCATCAGTTCGGCTGGCATGTTCTTCATGGTCGGCGTGATTTACGACCGGGTGCATCATCGCAACCTGGACGAGTTCGGCGGGCTGTTCGCCAAGTCGCCGGTTTACAGCGGGTTGGCCTTCGGCATCTTCTTCGCCGGCCTGGGCTTGCCCGGCTTGTGCGGGTTCATCGGCGAAGTGTTCGTCACCTTGAGCGTCTGGAACTACTCGCACGCCTTGGCCGTCGTTTCGGCCTCTACCGTAATTCTGACGGCGGCCTATATCTTGTGGACGTTGCAGCGGGTTTATCTCGGCGCCGAATACAAGGGACCGCACGGCGACCATATCACGCCGATCACCGGCCGCGAATTGGCCATCGCCGTGCCGCTGTTGGCGTTTGCGATTTGGTTCGGCGTTTATCCGCGGGCGGTGCTCGACTACATGGAGCCCAGTATCAACCAGGAGGTCGACGACCTGGCCATCTGGACGCGCGACGTCAAGGAGCCGCGGTTGTTGCTGGAGCGAAATCGGCCGACTCGTGGCGCGGAAGAGGCCGTGGGCATGGTCCGGTAGAGACACGCTTGGCAGATTTGGTTTTGGCCACGGATGGAACACGGATAGATTGTCGTAGGGTGGGCCACGCCCACCGTAGCGGCAGGATTGGCCCGCGCCTCACCACGGCGCTTGCGGAAAGTATATCGACGTGAACTTTTACGAACTGATCGACGGTTTGCTCCCCGGCGCGAAGACCTCATGCGAGGGTTTTGGACCTGAGCTGGCGCTGTGCGCGACGATCGTGCTGATGCTGCTGGCCCGGCTGCCGAGCGCCGGCCGCAAGCTGAATGCGTTTTACATCGCCCTGCCCGGCACGCTCGTGGCGTTGTATCTGGCCGCTCCCTGGCGGCTGCTCACGCAGCTTCGCGAGGTGGACGGCGGCAAGTTCGAGACCGAACTGTTCAGCGGCCTCTTGGTGTACGACGAGTTGACGGTGTTCTTCCGTAGCGTGCTATTGGCGTTCGGCGTGCTGTTTTTGGTTCTAACGCGGTTGTCGGGCATTCCCGATCGCGAAGACAGCCCCGACTTCTACACGTTGATTCTCGGCGGCACGTTGGGCATGTGCATCATGGCCTCGGCCAATCACCTGCTGATGGTTTTTCTGGGCGTCGAAATGGCCAGCGTGCCTTCTTACGCCTTGGCGGGCATCCTCAAGGGCCGCCGGCAGAGCAGCGAGGCCGCACTCAAATACTCGATCTACGGCGCCGGCACGGCCGGAGTGATGCTCTACGGCATCAGCCTGTTGGCGGGCGCCTTGGGCACGTGCCATCTGCCCTCGATCGCCATGCAGTTGGCCTCCCTGTCGCCCGAGATGTTCGCCGAGCGGCAAACGGTGTTAATGCTCGGCGGGCTGATGGTCGCGGTCGGCCTGGCTTTCAAGCTGTCGGCGTTTCCGTTTCATTTCTGGTGCCCCGACGTGTTCGAGGGCGCCAGCGCCGAGGTGAACGCCTTTTTATCGGTGGCCTCGAAAGCCGCCGCGCTGGCGCTATTGGTTCGCGTGGTCTTGGGCTTTGCCCACGTTCCCAACTCATATTTCGCCGAGGCCCCGGCCGCGCAAGCCGCCGTTGAAGAAGAAACGGCGACCTCTCTGCATACGGTGGCCTACCGCGCCGCGGCGGGGCCGGCGCATGACCAGGAAGAAGAGCCGCTCGTTGACGCCAAAGCCGCGGCGACTGCCGGGCTGGCCCCGGTGCGGCGATATTTAGTGCTGCTCGTCAGCCTGTTCGCCGCGATCACCTGCACCTTCGGCAACCTGACGGCCTATGCCCAGACGAACATCAAGCGATTGCTGGCCTATTCGACGATCGCCCATGCCGGCTACATGATGATGCCGGTGGCCGCGGCCTTGGCGATGTTGGGCGACCGTCCCGACCAGGCCCAAAAGGCGATCGCCTCGCTGGCGTTTTACGTCGGCGTCTACTTGTTCATGAACCTCGGCGCCTTCGCCATCGTGGCCTTCCTGCGCAACGCGATTCGCAGCGAAGAAATCGCCGACTACGGCGGGCTGATCCGCCGCTCGCCGGGCGCGGCCGTCTGCTTCTCGCTGATTCTGATCAGCCTGATCGGCCTGCCGCCGCTGGCCGGCTTCGCGGCCAAGTTTCTGGTTTTCGGTTCGCTGGTGGACGCCCATCAATACTTGTTGTTGGTCATCGGCGGCCTGAATACGGCGATCAGTTTGTTTTACTATCTGCGAGTGATCAAGGTCATGACGATCGACCCCGAGCCGGAAGACCGGCTGCCGGGCAATTTGCCGATGGTCTCCCCGGCCGGCGTGTACATCGTGCTCATGACGCTGCCCGTCGTCGTGCTGGGCGTCTATTTCAACGATCTGAACCAGTGGGCCTTGGCTGCGGCCCAGCGCCTGCTTTCTTGAGAGCGGGAACCACAGAGAAACGCACGAAATGGCTGTGATCGGCAAGTCGGACACCCTCGAACAGCTCAATCGGTTGCTCGAAATCGAGTATCGCTCGTTCCCGATGTATCTGGGCGACGCTTCGCCCTGGATGGGGGACGGCGATGAGCGGGCCGCCGAAGCGCTGGCGAATATCGTCGCCGACCAGCAGGCGATGTCGCAGCGGATCGCCGAGAT
This sequence comes from Pirellulales bacterium, assembly GCA_035606815.1. GTDB lineage: Bacteria > Planctomycetota > Planctomycetia > Pirellulales > JAICIG01 > JAICIG01. The sequence goes on along the minus strand of DATNEC010000278.1, from coordinate 7,822 downwards.
GGTTCTCGATCTGGGCGGCCGAATTGCACCGGGCGAGTACCCGATGCAATTCACCGACACGCACTTTCTGTCGCTCGACTACTTGCTCAAAGAGCTGCACTATTACCAGCGGCAGGACATCGCCGACATCGAGCGGCTCGTCGCGAGCCTGGCCGGTCATCGCGCGGCCCATGAACTTGCTGAAGAAGCGCTCGGCGCCGAACGGGCGCATCTGGAGGCGATCGAGGCCCTGCTGCAGCCCCACCGGGTCGGGCCGTAGGCGAAAATCGGAACGCTCCTCGTCGGCTGATCGCCGCTAATTTCGTCCGGTTGAGGCGTCGCCGCGGTGCGTTTTTGTAGGCATGGCCAGGCAGTGAATGGCTTCGTGATTCTGTTTGCGCGCTGGGAAGCGCGCCGAACCTTTCGCATGGGGCGGCTGCGATGACAAGGGCGCTTTGGCCGCAATCACGTTCCCTATTCTCGTTGCGGCATTCATTGCCTGGCCATGCCTGAAAAAACGCACTTCTCCATCACCGGCAGCGGCCCAAGCCGAGGCTGCCGAACCCCTTTTGTTGGTTGCGGTTTTACGCCACGATATGCTATTAACGCCGCGAGTCTTGCGGCGGCGACAAGATTTTTCGGTTGCGGCTGCGCCGCGATATGCTAAAGCATAACCTACGGGCGACGCGCTTTGTTTGCTGATTTAGCGTTGATTAGCGCAGATTATCGTTCCTTATCATTTTTCATTCGACCGCGGATTGAGCATCCGTATCGCCCATGCCGCAACTTTTCGACACGCACGCCCATCTTGACCAGTCGGAATTCGACGACGACCGGGCCAGTGTCCTGGCGCGGGCGCGCGAAGCGGGGGTGACGAGCATCGTCGCCGTGGGAACGACGGCGGACAGCAGCCAGGTCTGCGCCGAGTTGGCCGCCGCCGGGGAGGGCGTGTTCGCCGCGGTCGGAATTCAGCCCAACTACTGCGCCCAGGCGGCCGAAGGCGATTGGCGCCGCGTGCTCGATCTCGTCGGCCGGCCGCGAGTCGTCGCCGTAGGCGAAACGGGCCTCGACCGCCACTGGGACTACACGCCCTTCGACGTGCAGCAAGACTACTTCGACCGCCACTTGCGGCTCTCGCAACAGACCGGGCTGCCGTTCATCGTCCACACTCGCGAGAGCGACGCCGACGTGCTGGCCATGCTGCGCGAGGCGCGGTTGCGCGGTCCGCTGACCGGCGTGATGCACTCCTTCACGGGCACGAGCGAGACGGCCGCCGAATGCCTGGAGTTGGGGCTTTACATCAGCTTCGCCGGCATGGTCACGTTCAAGAAATCGGATGTGCTACGCCGCGTGGCGAAAGCCATTCCGGCGGACCGCATTCTGATCGAGACGGACAGCCCCTACCTCTCGCCGCATCCGCTGCGCGGCCAGCGCAACGAGCCCGCCCGGCTGGTCCACACGGCTGAGTGCCTGGCCCGCGAGCGCGGAGCATCGCTCGATGAATTCGCCGCCCAAACCACGGCCAACGCGCGGCGGCTGTTTCGCTTGTGATTGTGCAATAAAAACCTCTCGTCCTTGAGAGGTTATTGTGGAGGCGGGCGCTATGGTGCAAAGGCCGCCAATGCTATCATGGGGGCATGGCTGAGAACCTCGTTCTGTTCGCCTCCCAAATCACGTTTCGTGATGTCTGCGAGATACTGTTCGAGGCGCTAACGTCAAAGGTGCCAGTATGGGCACTCCTGACGGCAGGAGCGTTCATTGTGCTTGTCGTCGCCGCCGCGCTCGTGATGCGGCGCAGATAGGTCGCAGTATCCCTGCCTAAGCTTCGGCGCCACAAAGCGACCCGAGGGAGAGGGACTTCTCGGATGGGCTCGATCATCGCCGCGTGGGCCGGCTACGCCAGATCCCCGGTGCGCGTGGCCAGCTCGCAGCCGGCCGAGCGCAAGTGGTCGGTCTGGTTGAGCGTCATCAGCTTGACCTGCGAGCCCCACTCGATGCGGCTGATCGAACCATTATAGAGCATGAACGGGTTTTGCCCGGCCGGGACGCTCAGCAAGGCTTTGAGGGCCGCGGCCAGCACGCCCCCATGTGCGACGATGGCGACTTGCCCCCAAGATGCGGCGAGAATCTCCTCAAAGGCAGCCTGGGCGCGCCGCATCAGTTCGCGCCGCGATTCTCCGCCGGGGATTTGATAATCGGCGTCGTTCGAGCGCCAGCGGGCCGTTTCGGCCGGATGCACGTCGCCAATCTCGGCCGCCAGCAGCCCTTGAAAAATGCCGATGTTGATTTCCTTCAAGCCGTCGAGCGTCTGGATCGGCAGCTTCAAGGCGTCGGCCAAAGGCTGGGCCGTTTCCATCGCGCGGGCCAAGGGGCTGGCGTAAATCGCTTCGATCGGCAGTTGCGCTAGCGCCGCCGCTACGGCTGCGGCATGGCGCTGGCCGAGCGGCGAGAGCCGCGGTTCATCCGATTGGCCCTGCAGCCGGCCTTCGACGTTATAGGTGCTCTCGCCGTGGCGTACGCAGTACAAAATCATCGCGGCTCCGTTCGCGGTGGAATCTATTTCGACGACTTAACTGAACATGCTCTCTCGGCCCTGGGCCTCGAAAGCGCCGCGGAAGTGCTCAATCAGCGGCCGGCGCCGGCCGGCGGCCCAGGTGACGGCCACGATATCGAACCGCACGGGATATTCCAACAGCCCGTGCCGCTTGAGAAACGCCATCGCCAGCCGCGTCAAGCGGCGCTGCTTGTCGTCGTCGACGGCGTCGGCCGGGTTGCCGGCTTCCTGCGATGCGCGCGTCTTGACCTCGACGAACACAAGCGTGCGGCCGTCGACCGCCACCAGGTCGATTTCGCCCAAGCGACCCCGTTCGCCGCGGGCCACGATCTTGTAACCGAGCCGCTTCAAAGATCGCGCCGCCGCGGCCTCGCCCCGCTGGCCGAGCGAGCGGGGGCGAAACAACTCCCGCCGCCAAGCGGCGAGCGCGGCAAGCCAGGAACGGGACATGCCCTCAGTCTTTCTGGTCGGTCCGGCGTTCCTTGAGTCGCACGGCCTTGCCGACGCGATCGCGGAGGAAGTAGAGCTTCGCGCGGCGGACCACGCCCGACCGTTTGACCTCGATCTTGGCGATCCGCGGCGAGTGCAGCGGGAACTTGCGCTCGACCCCTTCGCCCTGCACGATGCGGCGGACCACGAACATCTCGCGGCTGCCCGATCCGCTACGGGCGATGATCGTACCGTTGAAGATCTGAATCCGCTCTTTCTCGCCTTCCAGAATGCGCGTGTGGACGTCGACGGTGTCGCCGATCTGAAACTCGGGGACTTCCGTTTTCAGGCTCGATTTCTCGACCATTTCAAGCAATTGTTGACTCATGGCAGGGTTCCTTTCGTCTAGGCGTTGTATTTGGTTCGTCCGCACCGAGGGCCGCGGTTCGGTGCGACGTTCGATTGCTACTGTTTAACGGTCATTTTCTAGGAGTCGTTGTTGTTCTTTTTGTCATTCTTGGCCCTGGCCGCCGCCTCTCGCTCGGCGCCGCGCTGCCGCGTGCGGGCCAGGCTTTGTTCCTTCCGCCAGCGAGCGATCTCCGGGTGGTTGCCGCTCAGCAAAATCTCGGGTGCCGCCAGGCCGCGAAACTCGCGGGGCCGCGTGTATTGCGGAAACTCCAGCAATCGCTCGGCGCCCGAAAACGAATCTTCGCTGCTGCTGCGCTCGTCTCCCAGCACGCCAGGCACGAGCCGAATCACCGCGTCGATCACGACCATCGCCGCGACTTCGCCGCCGTTGAGCACGAAGTCGCCGATCGAAATTTCGTCCGGTTTCAACAACTGCTTGACGCGCTCGTCAAATCCCTCGTACCGCCCGCACAACAAAATCAACCGCTTCTTTTCCGCCAGTTCCTCGACCACGCTTTGATCGAGCCGCCGCCCTTGCGGCGAGAGCATGACCAAATGGCCCGGCTCTTCGCCATCGCCCCGCACCGCCTCGACGCACTCCACGACCGGCTTGACCATCAGCACCATGCCGGGCCCGCCGCCAAACGGCCGGTCGTCGACCATCTTGTGCCGGCCTTCGGCCCAATCGCGAATATCGTGCAACCGCACGTCCACCAGGCCCTTGTCGATCGCCAGCTTCAACAGGCTTTGGCCCAGGTAGTCCGGAAACATTTCCGGAAACAGGGTCAGCACGTCGAATCGCATGGCGATTTACCCGGCCGAGGCCCAAGGGCGCTATTCCGCCGCTCCTTCGGCAGGCGCGGCTTCCGCGGCCGGCGCCTGCTCGGTCGCGGGGGCTTGTTCCGCGACAGGCTCGGCGGCGGGCGCCTCTTGGCCCTTCGGCGTCGGCACGTAGACCGGTTCGGGCGCGGGCGGCACGATCTTGGGCATCGCCAACCGCTCGCGCGCGGTCTGCCGGGCCGCCGCGTGCGTCCCGTCCGGACCGTACTTCTTGATGAACACGCGAACGTTGGCGCTGGGCTGGGCGCCGACGCCCAGCCAATACGTCACTCGCTCGTCGTTCAGCGTGACGCGCGCATCGGCGTCGCCGACCATCGGATCGTAGGTTCCGAGTTCTTCCAGCACTTTGCCGTCTCGCGGGCTGCGCGAGTCGCAGGCGCAAATGCGAAAGAACGGCCGGTGCTTCCGGCCCATCTTTTTCATTCGAATCTTGACTGCCACACGGGTCTCCTAAAACGTGAAGTTAAATGGTCGTGATGTTTTTCGAATTCGAAGTAAAAGTCTGGTTAGCCACGGATGAAACACGGATACAACACAGATTATCGTTGGAAGTCGCTCTTGTTGCTCTTTTTCATCCGTGTTCGATCCGTGTTTCATCCGTGGCTAACCGTCTTTCTTGTTCTTCAACTCTCGATTCCGTCGGCGGGCCTCTTTTTCCCGCTGCTTTTTCAGCTTGGCCCGCTCCTCGCTCGTCAACCGCTTGCCGGTGCCGACCTTTTGCCGGGCCAACGTCGCGCCGGGGTCCATCAGGCCCCCTTTTTGCAATTGCTGCACCTGTTTCAGCCGGTCGCGGATGCCCATGCCGGCCATCCGCTTCATGATGTCGGCCATGCCGTCGAACTGCTTGACCAGGCCGTTGACTTCCGACGGCTCGACGCCCGCCCCGGCGGCAATCCGGCGGCGACGGCTCTGGTCGATCACGCGCGACGGATTGCGTCGCTCGTCGGCCGTCATCGAGTCGATGATGCCGCCGAGCCGCCGCATGTCTTCCTCGGCGTCGACGCCCTCCATCATTTGGCTCAGGCCGCCCATGCCGGGAATCATGCCCATGATCTTGTTCAGCGGGCCGAGCTTCTTGGTCTGGTTCATCATCCGGCGGAAATCGTCCAAGGTGAACTGCCCTTTCATGAGCTGTTCTTCTTGGCGCTGCATTTCCTCCTGGTCGAACTTCTGCTGCGCCTGCTCGACCAGCGTCAGAATATCGCCCTGACCGAGAATGCGGCCGGCCATCCGCTCGGGATGGAATTCTTCGAGTGCGTCGAGATGCTCGCCGACGCCGATGAACTTCAGCGGCACGCCCGTCACGGCCTTGACGCTCAAAGCGGCGCCGCCGCGCGCGTCGCCGTCGAGCTTGGTCATGATCACGCCGTCGAGTTCCAATGCCTCATTGAACGCCTTGGCGCTGTTCACCGCGTCCTGGCCGGTCATGCCGTCGACCACCAAGTAGACCTGCTCGGGGCTGACCTTGCGGTCGATCCGCTTGAGCTGCTCCATCAACTCGTCGTCGATGTGCAGCCGGCCGGCCGTGTCGAGGATCACCACGTCGCTGCCGCTTTGCCGGGCCTGCTTGACGGCGTTCTGGCAGACGGCCACCGGGTCGGTCGCCCCCGATTCGGCATGCACGGGCACGCCCAACTGTTCGCCGAGCACCTGCAACTGATGCACGGCCGCGGGGCGCTGCAAGTCGGCGGCGGCCAACAGCGGCTTGCGGCCGCGCTCGCGCAGCATGCGGGCCAGCTTGCCGCAGGTGGTCGTTTTGCCCGAACCTTGCAGCCCGCACATCATCAACACGGTCACGTCGCCGCCCAGGTGCAGCGAGTGATCGACCGGCCCCATCAGGTTGACCAGTTCCTGATAGACGATGCCGACGACCTGCTGCTCGGGCCGCAGCGAACTAAGGACTTTCTCGCCCACCGCCTGCTCGGTGACGCGGGCCATGAAGTCCTTGACGACGTTGAAGTTGACGTCGGCTTCCAAGAGCGATTGCTGCACCAGGCGCAGCCCGTCGCGCATGTTCGCCTCGGTGAGCCGGGCTTTGCCGCTCAGAGTCCGAAACGCCGAGGTCAGACTTTGTTGCAGTGAGTCGAACATGGATCGACCGTAATTGGCTCAATTGAAACGACTTACTCTCGCCGCCCGGCCCAGGTTCGGCCCAGTGAATTCGGCGCGGTCGGCGAATTCAGCGCAGACCGCCACGATCAAACGCCGTGATGCAAGGCGTCGCCCAGCGGCGAAAACTCGTATTCTAGCGGCAGTTGGCCTCGATTGGCAACCCATGCAAGGGGGCTTTGCACCCTTTCGCCCGTTTCGGACACTCTAAGGGTATGGCGATCGCCACGATCAAGCGGCCGAGCGATTTCGCGGAACTGGTGCGGACGCACCAACCGGGCGTTTGGCGGTATCTGCGTTTTTTGGGGGCCGGCGAGGCGCAGGCCGACGACCTGACGCAAGAGACCTTTTTGAGCGTCTATCGCAAGCCGTTCGTCGAACAGTCGCCGGCGGCTGCCGCGGCGTACTTGCGGACGGTCGCCCGCCGGCAATTGCTGATGTCGCTCCGCAAAGCGAAGCGGCGCCCGGTGCTGGAAAACCTGGAACTGGCCGACGAAGTCTGGTCGCGGTTGGCCGGCGACGACGGCGGCGGCTACCTGGACGCCCTGCGCGAGTGCCTGGAATCGCTCGAAGGCCGGGCCCGAGAGGCGATCGAACTGCGCTATCGCGACGACCGTTCGCGAACCGAGATCGGCCAATTGCTCGAAATCGGCGAAGACGGCGTCAAGAGCCTGTTGCGGCGGACACGCGAACTGTTGCGCCGCTGCGTGGAGAAAAGGATCAACGAACCATGAACGATAAAAATACCCTTCGCGACGACTGGGAAGACCGCCTCGCCGAACAGGCGCTCGGCGAGCTATTAGGCGGCAAACGTCCGCCCGATCTGAGCGAGCGGATCTTGGCCGCGGCCGCCTCCCAACCCCTTGCGGCGAAGCGCAGGCCGAGGGCGCGATTGGCGCTCGCGGCCAGCCTGCTGCTCGTCGCCGGGTTGGGCGGCGGGTATGCGGCATACGAACGCCTTCACCGCTTCGGAGCGATGGAAGACGGCGAGGTGTTGGTCGCGTCGCGTCAAGAGTCGAGCCGTTCGACGCGCGAGCTGACCGCGGCGCCAGTCGATCTTGAGCAAGTCGGCGGCGGCGTGGAAAAACCGACGCCTAAAGCTTCGAGGCGGGCTAGGTCGCCATCACAAGACGTAGTGAACGAAAAGGTGGCCATGCTCGTCGACAAGTTCAACACGCTGATGGACGAGCACCGTTGGGCCGAGGCCGAAGTGGTCGCCAAGCAGGCGCGCGAGGTGGCGCCCGACGAGCCGGTCGTCAAGCAGATCAGCTTGATGGTCAAGATGACCAGCCGCACGAACGCCGTCGCGGACATTCGCGACGCCAAAGAGCAGGGATTCTACACGGCGACGACGAACGGCGACCTTGCGGGGATTCCTTTCGACGACCGCAAGCCCTACCAGTTCGGGCCGATTCAAGATTGGAACCGGCTGATGAAGTCTCGTAGGAAACTGGATGGCCTTTATTCGGTAGAGCTCGGTTTGAGGCCGACTGCCGATGAGAC
>DATNEC010000254.1:0-6233 GCA_035606815.1 Pirellulales bacterium | reverse complement strand
GGACCGGCGGGGCGAACTGGATGCCGGCCCTTCGGCGCCGAAGCAGCAGCCGAAGCCAAACAAGACGGCGGCCGGCGCCGAGGGGCGCTCGCCTCCAGCGGCCAAAACGACCGCGGCCGACAACGATGGCGAAGTTGCGCCGGCGGCTTCCAATACCGATAACCCAAGCCCTCAAGACGTCGCTCTGCGCCGGGTGTCGAAAGTCGTCGAGTTGCCCTCGCCCAATTCGGCGACGGCCGCCGCGAAGCCGATCGAGCTGATCCGGTGGAGCGAACCGCCCGCCCAGTCGAAACTACGGTTGCACGGTCTTGAACTTGCCAACCAGCGACTGAAGGAGCAAGGCGCAGACCCCGAAGCGTATCCCCAACTGAAGCTTCAAGAGGGCGACGAGGACGAATGGAACGTGACGGTTCAGACCGGCGGATCGGCGCCATCCGATCCGTCCGAGGATCTGGCGACGTTTTCGCAAACGGCCACGGCGCTGACGTTTCGTTGGCAGGGAAGCGACCGATCGCCGCAGCGAATGGCCGCGCAAGACTGGCTGAAAACGTGCGTGCTGGAATTCGAAAGAGACGCGGAGCAGGATTTTTTCCTGCTGGCGCCGCCCGTCAAACTGTCCGAAGCGCACTTCACCAACGGCATCACGGAAATCCGGCCCAAGCCGTCGGCGGGAATGCCGCCGCAATGGTTCGAGGCGGTCGAGCTGCGGTTGGCTTTTTGCACGGTGCATTTCAACAACCAGCGGGACCTGACGCTGATCGCGGGGGACCGGCCGGCCGACCCGGTTGACGCTGACGGCTTGGGGCAGACGGCGGGCGTCGGCAAGGTCGGAGTGGATTTGCGGCGCGCCGACAAGAAAGAAGGGGTTTGGCGCCTGAGTTTGCAAATCGGGCCGCCCGCAAGTTTAGTCGAACAACGCCAACGGCGCGCCCGGGACCAGAGCGATCTGGAGACTTTGAACGCCGAGTTGGCGGCGCACGGCAAGCGCGACCCGCCCTCGTCACCCGAGCGCAAGCGCGCGGCGGTCCGAGCGCTGGCTGACTTGTTGCAGACGGAGCCGCCCGTCGAGCCCGAGGCGAAGGAGGGAGATGCGGATGGCCAGGCACGCGCCCGCGACGATTACGACAAGACGGTGGAGGAACAGATTCTGGAACCAGCCCGGCAACGGCAGAGAGAGCTGCAAAGCAAATCCAGGCGCGCGGCGGAAGCATTGAAGGAAGCGGAAGCGAAGTTCAAGCTGAATGCCGGCATGCTTCGCTCTCGCGCCGCTTCCATCTCCGCCGTTCTCTATCGGCTCGTCGATGATAAGCTTCAGGCCGACTGCGTGACGATCGGCGATCCGATCGAGCCGGCGGAAGGCGGGAGCGTGAATCCAGCGCGATGAAATACACCTTGATTTTGATCCTGGCCTGCTTGCCGCTCGTCGCGCTGACGGGTTGGAGCTTCGTCGAAGCGCTGGGCGCCGACGAAGAGGCCAGCGCCGCGGCCCAAGACGCTCGGCTGGCCGAAGCACGCCAGGCGGCCGTGCAAGCGACGGCCGAGGTCGCCGCCGACGGGCCGCTGCTGCGGGAGTTGGCCAAAACCAACCTGCTTGCGTCGCAGCCGCGCGAGTTGCCGAGCGTGCAAAATGAACCGCTGACATCCGCCGCCGAGGCTTGGCGCCGCTCGGAGCGGGCGCGGAGCATGGCGATGAAATACTTGGCGGCCTTGCCGCCGCCCATCGACGAGAACGCATCCGCGGCCGAGCGCAAGCAAGCTGCACAAGACGCCTCGAAGCGCCTGCGGGCCTTTCTGGCGGACGAGCGCGAGCAAGGCGCCGATTCGACGCCCGGCGCCGAAGCCTTCTTGAAGCTGCTCGCCGAACGGGCCAGCCAGTTGCAGAGCGAAATTGCGAAGTACCAGCGCCAGGACAACATCGCCAGCGCTCTGGCGGAGGCGGCCGAGGATCTCAACCGCGGTCGGTACGACGACTGCCTGGCGGTCTTGGCGAGTGAGCCGCTCGGCGGCATCCGCGAGGGCGACGCGGGCGAGCGCGTGCAAGTCTTGCGAAATCGGGCCGAGTACCGCCAGGCCGCCGAGGAACTGCTGTCGCGCCTATCGGCGGGCGAGGCCGACCGCGAATTGCATCTAGCGATTGAAGCTTTTTTGCGGCGCCGCCCGACGCCTCCGTCGCCCGCGGAAGCGGGTTTGAAGGCCCGGCTCATTGAGCGGCGCGACGCTTTGAAGTTGGCGATCGCCATCGCCGATCTGGCCGACCCGCCCGATCTCGAAACGCTGCTGGACCAGGCCGTCGCCATTTTCGAGCAACCGGGCGTCGCCGAGGCCGCGCGACGCAACGTCCGCGCCCAGGCCGTCGAGTGGCTCAAAACGAAGGGATTTCCTCCGTTGGAAGTCCCGCCCGACTTGCTCGGCAAGCAAGAGGCGATCACCAAGAACGGGCAGCGCAAGATCGGCATCTTCTTTTTGCCGACCGGCGCCGAGCAATGGAGATTTTGGACCAGCCGGCAGAACCGCGAGCTGCGGCCCCGGGGCGACGAGCAAATCGCCCGCGACAGCTTCGAGCAGCCGCCGGCGACGCCGCGCTACGTCGCCTGGTCGCAGCAGTACAACGAGGCCTCGGCCAAGCTGGTGCGGCAAGGCGGCTCGAAGAGCGATTGGCAGGACTTCGCCCGGCGGTGCGACGCCTGGGAACAAGAGCTGACCGCCTACCGCGAGACTTGGGGCGTCGCGGAAGAGCCCGATCGCTCGTGCCGCGAGTGGAGTTTCGCCGGCGCCGCCGCCACGGCCCGCACGCTGGCGGATCGCTGGCGCCAATTCGAGCAAGTGTTGGGAAAATCGTCATGAGATATCTGGTAAAGACACATTAACGGCCCGTCACCACTTCAGTCCCATCCTAGAGGAACCCACGCATGTCGCCTTACACGCAGGAGATCAGCCGGGCACGGAAGGCCTGTTTTTTGTTCTTGCTCGACCAGTCGTATTCGATGGAGGAGCCGCTGGGCAATTCCAGCCGCCGCAAATGCGACGAACTGTCGACGGCCTTGAACGCCTGGCTGCAAAACATGACCATCCGGGCCAGCGGCGACACCGGCATCAAAGACTGGATGGACATCGGCGTGATCGGCTACCGCACCGACAACCAGGGCAACCCCATTTTGGAGTCGGCCCTGCAAGGCCCGTTGGCTGGCCGCGAATTGAACTCGATCGCCGAAATCGGCGCCAACCCGCTCAGGATCGATTCGGTCAAGCAGCAACTGCCCGACGAAGACACGGGCGAGATGATCGAAATGCCGGCCGACATGCCGGTCTGGGTCGATCCGCGGGCCGACGGCGGCACGCCGATGTGCAACGTGCTGCACCACAGCTACGAAATCCTGGAAAACTGGATCAAGGACCACTCGTCGAGTTTTCCGCCGATCGTGATCAACATCACCGACGGCGAATCGCAGGACGGCGACCCGATTCCCTACGCCGACGCGATCAAAAGCCTGGCGACGGACGACGGCGCCGTGTTGCTGTTCAACTGCCATCTTTCGATGACGGCCGCCGATCCGTTCCTGTTTCCGGCGAGCAACGAGATTCTGCCCGACGACCTGGCCCGCGTGCTGTTCAACATGTCGAGCGTGCTGCCCGACACGATCTACAGCCGGGCGGTGGCCGAAGGTTTCGAATTGAAGCCGAACGCGCGCGGCATGGCGTTCAACGCCGACATGGTCGCGCTGATCAAGTTCCTCGACATGGGCACCCGCGCCGCCGCGCCGGGGGCGCTGCGCTAAAGGTTGCCCTTCACGAGCAGCAACGCTTTTTCGAAAGGGGATAGGGGGATGCGGAGGAGATATGGGGATGGAGCAGAAAGCTTACGCAACAGAGATTCTTATCTCCGCATCTCCTCTGTATCCCCCTATCCCCTTTCAAAAAAGGTCGATTGACGCGCGTCTGTGATTTCTTCTTCTGCTTGAATTACTTTGCGGAGCCGTCGCACGATGAACACTGTTGACAGCCCGGGTTGCGTAATTTTATTGCTCGACGAGTCGGCCGGCATGAGCGCCGCGATGGGCGAAGTCGTCAGCGACGGCAAGGCCTCGACCAAGCCAAACGCCGAACGCGTGGCGACCGCGGTCAACGCGCTGTTGAACCAACTTGCCGCCGGGCCCGACTTCGATTTGGCGCTGGTCGGCTACCGGGCCGATGGCGCCGGCGCCGCCGATGTCGGCAGCCGGTTCGGCGGTTCGCTGGCCGGCCGCGAGTTCGTCGCGACTCGGGAGCTGCGCGGCGCGCCCTTGAGGGTCGAGTCGCGCACGCGCAAGATACCTGCCGCCGGCGGACTGGGGTTGGGCGTCGCCCGCGAGGAATCGGTCGAGTTTCCGGTCTGGTACGAGCCGCAACTGGGCGCCAAGGCCCCGCAAATCGCCGCCTTCGAGCATTGCCGCGGCCTGCTTCAACGCTGGACCGCCGAAGCGGGCGCGAACCCGGGCGCGCCGCTCGTGGTGCATGTGTCTTCGGGCGCGTCCGGCGACGGCAATCCGCAACTTGCCGTCAGCAAGCTGATGGAACTGGCCACGCCGGCCGGGCCGCCGCTGTTGCTGCAAGCCCATCTGGCCGCCTCGGCGGCTGCGGCGGCGACTTCGCTCTATCCTTCGAACTACGTCTACCTGACGCTCGGCTCGGCGCGCGATCTGTTCCGCCGGGCGAGCCTGCTGCCGCCGCATCTGGTCGAGGCTTTGCGAGACGCGAACACGCCCGTCAATCCAGGCGCCAGGGGGTTGATCTACAACGCCAAAATCTCCGACGTTATCCGCCTGTTTGGCCTGGTCAAGGCGCATACGCGCGATTGGCCGCCGAAGGGCGGCGCGGCGCTCGACGATGCCTTATCGGCGGGAGACACGGCGCCGGCCCTACCCCGCGCGGCTTCTTCGCCGCGCTCGGGCGCCGAGGCGACGATTCCCTTGAGCGGACCGCCGCCGCACGGCGCCGAGCGCGCGGCGCTCGTCGTGCTCGTGCTCGATCGCTCGGCCGCGGACCCCTTCAGCGGCGCGATGCAAATGCCGTTCTTCAAATTGCAGGACCAGGCCAACGACGTGCTGAAGCAGATCTCGAAGCTCGGCGATTTGGCCGTCGACGCGGCGATTGTCTCCTACGGCCTAGGCGCGGCGGGCGAGCCGGAGATCCGCACGACGTTCGACGGGCCGCTGGCCGGTCAAACCGTCGTGCGTTGTGGCGCCTTGGCCGAGGGCGCGATCCGCGTCGAGCAATTCGACGAGCAACTTTCCAACGGCGTTGGCGGCCTGGTGACGGTCGCTCGCAAGAAGCCGATCTATTTCGATCTGGAGCCGACCACCGGCGACCCGCCCCAAGCGGCCTTCGCGGCGGCCGCCCGCATCGCCGCCGACTGGTGCTCGCAACATCCCTCGGCGCGTTTGGCGCCGGTCGTGCTGCACCTGACGCGGGGCTATTTCGATCCGGCCGAGATCGAGCAAGCGGCGGCGGCGCTGGCCGAGGTTCGCGCGTCCGCCGGTCCCGTGACGCTCTATCACTGGGTCGCCACCGAGACGCCGCACAAATCGCTCATTTATCCGGCCAGCGATAGCGAGATCGAAGAGCCCGCCTTGCGCAAACTGTGGGAAACCAGCAGCCCCTTGCTCGCGCGCGAGCGGCTATCGCAAGAGAGGCCAGCGATTTCCGCGGATGCGAAGGGCATCGTGATCAACGGCAAGTTCGACGCGCTGCTGGAAGGGATCAAGGATGCACTCGCGGCGAGTTGAAGATTGTTCTTCGGCCTCTCCGGGTTTCGGCGTCTCCGCGTGATACGCTACCCCCGTTCATCTTAAGCCCCTCAAAAAAAACCACCGAGGCAGACCGTGCGTTTTCAGGCCCGAACTTTTTGGTTGGCGAAGGATGCCGACGAACCGGACCAATTTCAAGACGCCTTCGAGCTTGACCCCGAGCGCGGCATTGCGGCAATCGCCGACGGAGTCAGTTCGGCGATCTTTTCCGGTCCCTGGGCGCGCGTGCTGACCAACGCCGTCGTGACGGGGCCGCCGGACCTGGACGACTCGGCGGCGTTTCAAGACTGGTTGGCCCGCCAGCGCGCGGTTTGGTCGGGCCAGATCGACATCAGCCGGCTGACCTGGTATCAGCGGCCCAAAATGGTCGACGGCGCGATGACGACGCTGCTCTGGGTCGAGCTTCGCCCGGCGGAGATCGGCGAGGACGGCTTGGCGAAGAACTACCGC
>DATNEC010000216.1:0-4636 GCA_035606815.1 Pirellulales bacterium | reverse complement strand
GGGCGTGCCGGGCCGAGAGCGGCGGCACGGCGGCGTCGAAGGCCGTGGTGTAGCCCAGGGCGGCATATTTGTAGCCGGTGGCGAAGGTGCTCGGCACGCTGCCCATCGTGCCGCTGTGGGTGTTCGCCGTGCGATGGACCGGCGGATCGCGGCGTTTTTCCTCGGGCCGCATCTTGCGGGCCATGTTCACCTTCGGCCCGGCGATGTGGCAGTGCATGTCGATGCCGCCCGGCATGACCACCAACCCGGCTGCGTCGAGCGTGCGCGTCGGGCGGACGCCGGGATCGCTCGGCGCCGCGACAATCCGGTCGCCCTCGATCCACACGTCGCGCACCTCGCCGTCGACGCCGTTCGCCGGGTCGTAAACCGTGCCGCCGGAGATTTTGAAAAGCATGTTTTGAAATCGGAACGCGGAAGTCGGAATTGCCGGGCGGCAGGCTTGCACGCTTGCGGGGCAAACACGCAAGCATGACAATTGTCAATCTTACGGCGAAACGGCCATTAGCAACATGGCGAGCGCCGCGCTGGCCAACAAGGTCACCGTCCACGACGCCGCGGCCTGGGCCGTTCGACTCCAGTTTCGCGTGCAGCGATAGGTCACCGGGACCGTCACCGCGCCGATCGTCACGACCAACCCGCCGTAAATGAGCGCCTCGCCGACCTCCTCCGGGCTGAAGCAACGCAATAAGCCGAACGCCAGACCGCAGAGCGTCGTCCATTGCAGCAGCGAAGCAAGCCGGAATTTTCCGACGCCGGGCCAGCCGAGTTCGACGCTCGGCGGCGACAATTCCGGCGCGCGAGAAAATTCGATCGCCGCCGCTTCAATCGCTACCCCTTCAATCGCTACTGGGCGCACCAGCGCTGCGGCGAATTCCGCCGAGAGCAGCGCTTCCGGCAGAGTCGCCGACGGCCTCGTCAACGGCGGTAAGGTTTCAGTCGCCACCCGTCATCTGACATCGCATAAACCGGCCGATCCTCGGCCGCAAGGGCGTCTATCGAGCCGCTACAATTATTAGTCCGTTTGCCGGTCAAGGCAAAAAGAATTCCGGACGATTTCGGCGGGTTCATTTCGCCGCGTCGGCGAGCGACCCGCCCGCCAGCCGATAGATGGTCGCCTCGTCCAGCGCCTTGGCGCCGAGCGAACGATAGAAGCGAACGGCCGGCTCGTTCCAATCGAGCACCGACCATTCCATGCGACCGCAGCCGCGCTCGACGGCCAGCCGCACGACCGCCTGAAACAGCGCCTTGCCGTGCCCTTGTCCGCGGTGTTCCGGTTCGACGAACAGATCTTCCAGATACAGCCCCGGTTTGCCGGCGAAGGTGGAGTAGTTGTGAAAGAACAACGCGAAGCCGACGACCTGCCCCGCTTCTTCGGCCAGTACTACTTCGGCCCAGGGCCGCGGGCCGAACAGGTGCTCGCGCAGTTGCCGCTCTTCCAGAACCACTTCATGCGACAACCTCGCGTACTCGGCCAATTGGCGAATCAGGCGGAAGATCGTCGGGGTATCGTCAATGGTGGCGGGGCGGATCATCAGACTTTCAAAGTTCCGGTTCAAAAGGCGAGTTTGTAAGACCGTCTGCTGAAATCGCCGGATCTCGCAGGAACTCGTAGGAAAAGGCCCCAAGCAGTTCGCCTCGCTGCACTTGATGACATTCCAGGCATTGTTTCAAGGCCGGGATCGAGCCGAGCATCTGAACCCGGTTGATCGCGGCATGGACGACCAATTCGTCGCCTTGCTGGAGCTTCGACAGACCGCCGAGCTCGAAGGCGTCGAGCGGACGCACGGGCGCATCGCGCAACTCATCCATCTTGGGCAGGCGACTCGAAACATAGACCATCGGCTGATCGTGCTTCAACAAGCTGACCAGTTCCACGCGAGCGGTCCGCCAAAACGCCTTCGCCGAGGCCGGTTGCAGCTTGGGCAATTGCGAGAACGCGTGAGGCTCGAAGCCAGCCGCGTGCTCGCGGTCCTTGACCCAGCCGAAGCCTCTCGGGTTGACGAAATCGACGAGCGATTCGCGATGCAGCGGAACGAGGTTCAGGGCCGTTTCCTCCCGCGGCGCCATCGGCGCGAAAGTTTGTCTTGCCGGTTCGGAGTCCGACGACGGCGCGCTTTCAGGACGGATCCCCGCGTAGCGAGCGTTTCGAGTTTCCGTGCGAGGGAGATCGTATGGCGTCGGCCGCGGCATGCGCCCCCAGCCAAAGCCCTGGCTGTCGATGAATTGCTGAACCTGACTTCGATGGGCGTAGGCCAAGGCCCTGGCGCGCCGTGACGAATAGGATTTCCAAACATCCTCCTCAAGGGCATCCAGCATTGTCGCGTCGTGTTGCTCGATTGTCTCGTCGCGCGGCGCATCGCGCGAAGCCATCGGCTCCGCCTCGCGCTTCGCTTCATGCGCGAGACGTGCGGCGATCGGTTCAAGCGGATACTGCCGCCGCGCTTCGGCCCAGCCCAATTGGGAATGCAACCCGAGCGATAGCATGATCAGAATCGCTGTGCCGGCCGACCACATCACAAATGTCGTAATCCGCGCCTTTGCGGCAAGACAAATCAGCCCAATCACGAGCAGCACCGGACACAGCAGGAAAAAATGGAGGGCGAGCGTCGCCATCGCTACGAACTCGCCAAACGCCGTAGCGAGCAGAGGGACCGCCACTTTGGCAAAAACCCCGCGATGGCGCAGTTGTTCGAAGAGATAGCCCGCCACGGCTATCGCCATCGCCGCCAAACCCAGCGAAACGAACAACATCGCGCCACCCCGCGAAGAGAAGAAGAGAAGTGAGGTGTTCCGTCGCCGGCAGGGCCGCCGGCGCATTCAGCATGATCCAATAAAAAAGCCCTTCGCAGGCGGGGCAGGTACCTACAAAGGGCCGAGTGTTTGGGGTTGCCCCCCAACACGTTCGTAATTATCTCCGAACTCGACGCGAATGCAAGCTTTTTCCGCAATGAATTTTTAAGTGCTTGCGCCCCGGTCGCTTGCAATTAGATCGGTCGCTTGCGATTAGATCGGTCGCTTGCGATTAGATCGGTCACTTGCGATTAGATCAATTCTCGCATCACCGGGTGCTCGACCAGGTACTGCGGACGACCGCTGGGGTCGGCGATCGTCGTGGTCGCCGGGTCGAGCCCCAAGTTGTGATAGATCGTGGCGAAAATCTCCTGGAAGTGGACCGGCCGATCGCTGGCATACTCGCCCAGCCGATTGGTGCTGCCGATGGCTTGGCCGGCGCGCATGCCGCCGCCGGCCATCAAGGCGCAACTCACCTGCGGCCAGTGGTCGCGGCCCGCCCCGTTGTTGATCCGCGGGGTGCGGCCGAACTCGCCCCAGGCGATCACCGTCACGTCGTCGAGAATGCCGCGCTCGTCGAGATCTTCAATCAAGGCGCTGAAGCCCTGGTCGAGCTTCGTGCCGTGGTCGCGCACCAGGTCGAAGTTCTGGCCGTGGCTGTCCCAGCGGCCGTAGCTCAACGACACGCAGCGCACGCCCGCTTCGACCAGGCGCCGGGCCAACAGCAGATGCTCGTTGACCGTCGGGGCGCCGTCGTATTGGTACTTGTAGGGCTTGCCGTCGCCGTAGCGCTCGCGAATTCGCGGATCTTCCTTGGAGAGATCCAAGGCCGCCAACAGCTTGCTGGAGCTGAGCACGTCCAAGGCCCGCGCGCCGAACGCGTCCATGCCTTGCATCGCGCCGGTGGCGTCCATGTCGCGACGCAGGTGGTCGAAGCTGGTCAATAGCTTGCGGCGGTCCTGCAACCGCTCGAGCGAGACGCCGTTGAGCTTCATGTTCTCCATGCCGGGTCCGTCGGGCCTGAAGGCCCCGTAGGCGGCGCCCAAAAAGCCGGGCTTGCCGCAATCCGACCACGGAACGTGAGCGGTTCTCTCCGCCAGGCCGACGAACGGCGGCACCGAGGGATCGACCGGCCCGCGCAGCTTGGCCAGCGCCGAACCCATGCTCGGCCGGCCGCCCAGAGGGGCCAGCGATTGATGGTCCCAGCCGGTCATCGATTGGTAAGCGTCGTGCTGGCCGGTCGAACCGACCACCGAGCGGACCACCACGCACTTCTGCATGTTGGCCGCGATCCGCGGAAAGACCTCGCCGATTCGAATGCCGGGCACTGCCGTGTCGATCGGACTGAACTCGCCGCGGATTTCGGCCGGCGCCTCGGTCTTGATCTCCCACATATCCTGGTGCGGCGGCCCGCCGCCGAGGAAGATATTGATGACTGCTTTGTGCTGGCGACTGCCGCCGCTTTGCGCCTCGGCCCGGAGCACGTCCGCCAGCGTCAGCGACGTGGCGCCAAAGGCGAAGGCGCCGATCTTCAAAAAGCCGCGTCGCGAAATCCCATCGCAAAACTTGGCCGATTGGCCGCCGTAGATCGTCAACATGGCCGTGTGACCTTTCTGGGCAGGCGACTTCAATAGCAGGCAGGGCAACGGCGAGCTGTTCGCCCTTGCTCTTATGGTAGGGGCCCCCGAGGCTGTTCGGCTACGCTTTTCCCCTCAGAGCCATGCCGGGCGCTGACATCTAATCAATATCTTTTTATCGGTTGGCAGCCGTTCCGTCAAGAACATTTGCCGCAGCTCCCCCCAGGGGCCCACAAGCCCCGGGGCGATAAATTGGGGCAGTGTTGCCA